>JAQICQ010000123.1 GCA_027858455.1 Elusimicrobiota bacterium
ACCGAAACCGCGGGCGGGGCAATGGGGTACGGCGACTGGACTAACAGCACGCAGCCGAGATTAGAGATTAAACAGACACCGCCATCTGACGGTACTGATATGAAGTTTAGGCTTCAGATAACATATGATAGTGCCTATTCTTCCCCGGCCGTGGATATAGAGACAGAATATATTGAGGCCGGAACTGTAACATACAGAGTGGGTCAGGATGCCGATACAGAATATCCTCCTATACAAAACTATTATGCAGGGTATGAAGGAATGACGCTTGAGGAGGACGACAGTTACTACTGGAGAGTAATGTCCTGGGAAAATTCTTCGTCACCGGCAAGTTCTACTACATGGACAGAAGCCAACGACGGCAACATAGCTTTTAAAGTGGATACCAATAGACCTTCAAAAGTGCTCGTTACGGCTCTCCAGGCCAAGGATGGAAGCGCAAATGTAGATTTGAGTTGGACGGCCGCTACTGACAGTATGAGTGGTGTAGCCTCCTACAGTATTTACAGGTCTACATTTGGCTTTATCAATGAATCAAATGCAACTGAAATTGCTTCCGGGCTTGGCAGCGCAGTAACATCACACACCGACACAGGGACATCCTACAATACTCATTACTATTATGCTGTAAAGGCCTATGACAACGCTACAAATGCCGGTCTTTTATCCGGCAAGGCCGAAGTCACCACCACCCGGCGCAGTATAGACGGGAATAAAGGTGATTGGATAGGCACGGCTTCAAGTAATATCAACAGTTCAGTAGTTTCCGAAAATGAATGGATATGGACCGACAAGCAGGGGGAGAGAAGGCTGGATTCGGATCACGACAACGATGTGGATATAAAAGAAATGCGGGTGACTTCTGATGAAGAAAATATCTATTTTCTCGTGGAAATGAGCGATATAACAGATACGCTTTATCCGAACATTGCAATAGGTGTAGATACCGATCGGAATTCATCGGATTCTGCAGATGCTTGGCTGGGTGACGATTCAGGCGTAGGTATAGGTGAAGATTATATAATCGATGCCGAAGCTCACTATCCCGAAAAAAATATAATAGTTCATCATACAAATGATACGTCTGCCTGGCAGATAGAACTTTATGCCGATGACGGTTCTTCATGGTATTCCCCGATAGTTCTGGGCGGAGGAACGGTCAACAGTAGCGCCGCAAACAATATTATTGAGTTTAAGATTGCAAAATCCGACCTGGGTATAAGTGTCGGAGAGAATACTTTCAGAATCACTGCGGCTTCCTTTCACCAGGATCAGGACGATACTACCGAAGGGAACAGCGACAGCAACTGGTGGGCAAACGATGAAGACCTAACAGCGGATTATTCTACTTGCGATGCCTTGGATTCAATGTCAATAGTACCGATTTCAACCGGAAATTATAATGATGTTAACGGCGACATGAATGCCTGGGATGAGGATATTTCCGACGGGAATATAGATTTTTGGGCCGACATATATATTAATTCTCTAGGAGAAGTAGAAAATATTGATCCGAAATCTGTCGGTTCTCCGACGCCCCCAGATAATGGAGAAGTAAGCGCTGCTACGACTACACTCAGATTTGTTGACGAAGGTGACCTGGACAGCGATACTACAGACGACGAGATCGTATCATACCTACTTGAACTATCGACGTTTTCCAGCGACCTCTCCGACAAAGTAACTTACCGGATAAATATAGATACGAATAACTGGGAATTTCCCGCAAATTACTTAGAGGTAGGTAACAAAAATCACTGGCGGGTCAGGGCCAGGGACAAAAGAGGATCCCTGTCTTCGGCTTCCACGTGGAGTTTTACGTGTACCGGACTTACAGGCAACGATTCACCGGAGATTCCTTCAAATGTAGTCTTACAATCTACTTCAGGTTCCTCGACACCATCTATATGGCAGAATCTTGAAGCGTCCGTAGAGTTAGCTTCACCGGCAGATATCAACGGTGATTCAATTGCGCAATATGAATATAAATGGTTTATGAAAAGCATAGGCACTTTAACCTGGAGCCTTATGAAATCGTCTATAACTTCAATAGATACAAATTTTCTTGATTGGGCAGAAACTAATGAATACGAGGACTGGAAAGTTCTTGTGAGAGTAAAAGATTCCAACGATGCTTGGAGCGGCTGGAAAGAATCAATTACTATTTCTATTGAGCATTTAAATGTAAAGCCTGATCAGCCGCATAGTATAACGTTGGTTGAAGGTCCACCGGTACCAAGAGATATGAATATTGTAGCTCACATAACAGACTTTGACGGAAATGATAACAATAATGATAATGACGGCAATATAGATCCGGATGATCCCGGGAATAACGATACGTATTACGTTAACTTATACTGGTATAAGGCAGATTCTTATGATTCCGCATTCTATTTAGTTAAAACTGAAAGTAAGTTAATACCTAATTCTGATCCTTCTGCTGTTGTTTCTTCTACTATAACCGCTTCAGAAACTACCTATGGTGAATACTGGCGACTGATAGCCAGAACAGTTGATCCCGATGGTCAACTGAGTTACCAGTACGGTCAGAATTCAGTTTATTATATAAGGACTAAAACGCCTAATAAGAGCTATACCGTTGATATAGCAATAAATGAAGTATATCCGGGCGATCCAGCTGGAGACGGCTTTTACGGTACAAAAAATGGAGACGATGGCGAGTATATTGAGTTGAGAAATTTAACTGATTTTGAGATCGATATTACTAATTGGCAGATATCTTCCGCACTGGGAGGGAGTGACCTTGAAATTTCTTCTGGAACTCAGTCATTTAGTATTGGACCCAATGGATATTTTCTTATAGCTAATTATTCTTCTGCTGATTCAGACATTGATGATAGTGTGGATGTGGATTTTATTGATCCCAATCTTGATATACCCGACGGCAGTAATGCCTCGAATACTCAATGGAGTTTATTTGAATATTTTAATGTCCATTCTTCAACTGAAATATCAAAAGCCATTGCTAAAGTAGACGGAACTGAAAGCTATTCCAGTATATTTGGGGATTTAAATTCAATGGAGAGAGTAGACTATACTACCGCCACATATAAAATCAGTTCCGGAAATCCAACTGTTTCTGGTTCGGACGCCTGGGAGCCAGCTACAGAACAGTATAACTGGGACAATGCTGTGCAATACGGCTCTCCCAAATATGAAAATTCAGCTTCGTCAAATGCTTTCTGGCATAATCCGACTGTCCAAGAACCTTACTCAGATGAATGGATGAGGACAGGTGAATCATCTATAGGGTACTACGCAAATACAAACGCCCCCCGCAAGGAGGACCTCACCTATCTATATGTAGGAGGAGATCCGGCCGGTGTATCGGGAGGTAAAGATGTTTATTTTAAAGTTAGAAATCCTTCTGATAGCGCTACTTGGAGTGCTTGGATGATTTTAAATAATGAATTTACTATGAATGGTCACGACTATTTTACCCGTATGCCTTCAGCGGGCTTTGATCACTATAGTACTATAGGAAGCACCTGGGTAAAGGGAAATGAAGTAGAGTATTTCTTTAAGGTGGAATCTTCTACATCAACTAATGTTCAGACAATAAGATATTTAGCTGGAAGCGGTTCGCTTATTAAATCTTCAGTGACTGCCCGTAACAATCCATACAGTTATATAATAGCTAATTCACCGCCTGTAGCACCCGACAATCCTGTATACCCGATTAACGGACAGATAAATGTGTCTTCGGGTACAAATATATTGCAGGTGGAGGCAAGTACAGGAGCTGTGTCCAACTATTTTTACGATCCGGATTCCGGTGATGGTGTAAAAGAAATACAATATGTAATTTCAACGGATTATAATTTTACTCCAGGACCAGCGACAAGCTCAAGTACAATTATTGAAGCTTTAGACAGTGATTCGGGCAATGGTAAATTTGATATTCCGGTTTCGCTTGGCAATAAATCTCATTATTTTTGGAAAGTCAAGGGTAGAAATGCTTCTCCTGACAGTGAATGGGGCCCATGGTGCGCCGGAATATCAAATTTTCCGTTACACGGTGACAATTTCTGGGAATTCTCTACCCCAGGAGGTGATAGAATTGATCCTATATTTTATTACAAACAACCGACTACGGGCGGTAGCTGGAGTTCTATATCTTCAGGCACTATAGTATATAATGATGAGAAAGTTCAAATTAGAGCCAAGATATATCCGGGCAGTACCAGCAGTACCAGCGGACAGGGAAGTACCAGGTTGAGGGCTTATTATACAATAGACGGATCTGACCCCAATACAAACTTTGAATCAGGAACCGATAATTATTATTTTGATGGAGACTGGCAGGGGAATGATTCTAAATATGGAGAGGCTTATTCATCATATACAATAACTATACCCGAGGACGTGCATCCTGCGGGCTCGGATATCAATGTTCAGTTATCGGCTTTCGATGTTAATGGTGATACAGTTCCTTCGGCTAGTGTAACTACCTATACCATAAAAGATAGGCCGGATAATGTATTGTGGAGAGCTTTAAAACACAGGAATGAATACGCAACAAATTCTACCTCTACCGTTGACGGCAATTCGCATCTTGTGAAGTCTATCTATGAAGACAGCTCGGGTTCGGATGCATACTTATATCTTCTCGATGAGAACGGCAAAAATACTGATAATTGGGGTTTAAATCCCGCCAATTATTTAATGCCTTCGCGTGACAAGAGAATTGATGTTTTTGCCGCCGACAGCCCGAAACTCTACGTACGGACGGGACATGGGGATATAGATACAACAAACGGGGGAGTAAAGCTCTATTACAATGACCAGTCCGGCGCGGGATGGCGTTCGGAAGTTATGATACCTGTGACCGGGTCATCTAATCCCAGTGATACTGAACTTACAGCCGACGGTTTTAGTATAGGCGGGGTAGACGACGCCGATCCTTTTACAGCCACATATACAGATGGAGCTAAAAAGGACCAGGAGTACAGAAGGTTTACGTACTTTGTTACGCCCGATGACTGGAATCAGGGCGAAGCCCCTGAGGGAGGAGAAATGCTTTACTATTTTGAGGTAATAGACGGAGATCCGGCTTCTGAGGTATTTCTCGCTGATTTATCTAATAATCCTACTCCTTATGTCACAGATTCTCGTGGTTCGGCCGAGGGATCCCCTTATTTTTATAGAGTTCTTCAAGATGATTACTCGAGACCATATTTGTATTATTCTGCATCTCAATACGATAATCAGGGTTGGGTAAGCGGTGACTGGGCCTCCAGTCAGGGAAGGGTCTCTTATAACGGCTACAAGTGGAGACCTGCTGAACCAAAACCTGATGGAGGCCTTCATTCTATAAGATCTCAATATAGCTTTACAGCACGTATATTTGACGATATTGAGGCAGCTGATTGCCACCCCGCAGGAAAAGATAGTTGGGAATTTTTTAATGCTGGCAAGAAAGGCGAGGACAGCGGTATATACAAGAGTGATGATATAACTGAAAGAGGTTCGTCTAATTCCGGTGTCCACGATACCCGGGTATATTTTATAATATCTTCTACAGCTCCTGGAAATGCAGCAGCAGTTTCAGGGATAGATTTTAGTACATATAGTTTTTATTTTAAAGGTATTAGTCCTTCAAACGATAATGGAGTGTTTATAACTGGTGACGCTGCATATGGGAGCAACTTATATGATTCTTACGATTCTAACCGAGATGGCTACGGTTATGTTCAGGCAGACAGTGTGCCTAGTGGTGCGGGTGGAAATGTTTCATTTACACTTGAAAAATCCGCAGGCACACCGATAGACGAGGCCTATATGAATGTTATTAACGGATTGGATTCAGACGATTCAACTTCAACCTGGACAAGAAAATATGTATATTACAGGATGTATGCCTCTAATAATGACGGCGATACTCAACAGTATTCTGCGACTTCACATAATTATGGTGTTCAAGTTAGTGAAAGAGACGGTACAGGTGGTCTGCCGCAAAAGAATCAACATAACGGTACCAATGCGGATATTGATAGGGACCACGGTTGGCTTATGTTTCCCAAATACGGCGGACTTCTTATGAGACCGCCCTCGGTGAAAATTACTGCAACGGTAACTATATCCAATGTTACAAAGTCGGTTATAACTTACCTTAAGGTTGATCCTTCAACCGGTGAGATAGGAGATGTTATATCTACCCATATTGGTCCGGAGACCGCAGAATAAATGTGAGAGGCTCAGCCTCTCACATGCTTGAAAAAAATATGAAGTTCAGCTAATATGGTTATGTTATGAAAAAGATAATTATTCTATTAATATCTGTTCTGATTTTTTTGTCTTCACAATCCGCGGCGGGATTACTTGATCTCGGGCGGGGTGTAGTAAAATCGCATATCCGGTATAATGCCGGGGTGGGTTATAGTATGCCCCTCGGAGGATATGACGGTTACGAAAACAACCCTATGTTTTCATTTAAAGTAGATGTGGTGAGAAAACAGAACCTTGAAAGGGATAAATTAAGTTACCGGTTTGGAATTGATTACTTAATGATGATGGTCCCGAAAGGCACTTACGGTATAACGGAGGATATCTTTTATCCTTATGCGGGACTGACGTATGCTATCTTGCCCGGCAGGAAAATAGTTCCTTTTTGCGGCATGGGTATGGGGCTATATCTTGACTGGATAAGGGTCGATATGCCCGCGCTATCGAAGTCTTCACTCTATAAGATTTTTGGGGTAGACGCATCCCTCGGCGCTGAATTTAAAGTTGGTAGTTCCCTGATATTGATACCGGAGTTTAAATACTATATGGAGTTTGTCTCCGTTTTTAACTTGTCGTAAAATCAGGGTTTTGCGCTCAATTTCAGTTTTGGTCCGTCGTCAGGTAATGCCCCGGGCGGAGGTTACAGGCGGAGGTGACGATGAAAAAGAAATATTTTCTGCCGGCAGTTTTTCTAATCTTAATATTCTTGTCGGGATGCGATCGTTCCCGCAAAGGCCCGCTCTCTTCACCTTCTTCGGGCGTAAGTTCGATAATCGGATCGCTTTCAATAAGCGATAAAGGAAATTTTCCCTATACCGATGCCTATATTAAGGTGTGGGATCAGAATGGTAATCCTATAACAGATTTAAAACCCGGAAATATTGCCGTTACAGAAGACGGCAAGCCCGTTGTTTTATTAGAAGCAGAGCCCTCAAAATCGCCGCTTGCTATAGTCCTGGTCCTTGACCGTAGCGGGACCATGGGATTTACCACACCTCCGTACTACGAAGCCTTAAATAAAGCAGCGTCCGGATTTATTAATAAACTCTCGGATATAGATTTTGTGGAGATTATTGATTTCGGCTCCAAAGTTGAGGTGTCCCAGACTTTTACAACAGATAAGTCCATACTTAAAGATGTGAAAAATGACGGCGCATCTGCGATGGGAGGGACTGCTCTTTACGATGCGATAGGTAAGGGGGTTGACGATCTTCAGACTATCGGAGGAGAGAGGGTGCTTATTGCAATGACCGACGGTATAAATAATGTAGAGAATAATTACACCTTAGTTAGTGTAATAGATTATGCAAAGAATAAAAACCAGGTCGTTAATACAATAGGGTATGGGACAGGTTATATTTCAACAAATTTACAGCAGATTTCCGATGATACCGAGGGAATTTATATAGGAGCATCTTCGGCCGATGAATTGTATGCCGCCTATCAGAATATGGTTCCTGCACCTAAAACCGATCATATAAGGATAAGGTTCAGGAGTTTGAGTAAATCGGCCAAGAAGGCTACTGTATATATATCCTACGGGGATTATACAACCAGCTTTTCCGCAAAGTATCCTGATACGGAATAACAAAAAGTATACTTTCTAAAAGTTGTTTTAAGCCCCCCATTCACTCTGTTTAAACTACCTGAGCTTATTCTAAAATTTTTATAAAAAAATATTAGAATAATATAACATATTTTACAAAAAAACAAATTTTGTTATAATAATAACAATAATAGTAACAATAACCTATAGGGTGCTTTTTATATTTAAACGGAGGTTACGTTAATGAAAAACATATTAATAATTTTTGTATTATTTGTCTTAGTGAGTCAGACTACC
>JAQICQ010000164.1 GCA_027858455.1 Elusimicrobiota bacterium
TTTTCATATGATATATGATAATGATAATAATTATCATATAATTGTCAAAAAAATATCCGGGCGGATAGATAATCTAAAATTAATCTTCCTGCGGTCTTTAATTAATTAATAAATGGTAAGAAACCGTATTGCTTTACAAAATAAGATTTAGGGCTCCCCCAACTATCAAGGTTACTAACATCATAATCAGAGTGGCTTTCAGCATGTCTTTTACTCCGAATTCTTTTACAATGACGGCAAATGAGGCTGCGCAGGGAAAATACATTGTCAGCACTACGCTGGCTATTATGAGCTGTTTTAAACTCAAATTAAGGGGCACAAGCATGCCTACAGCAACATCTTTTCTTAAAAATCCTATTACCAAAGCAGCAGCAGCGCCGGACGGAAGCCCAAGAACACCTGATATAACCGGATGTAGAAGATCCCCTATAAAATCAATTATTCCCAGAGTATAAAGAATATTTATTAAGAAAACTCCGAACAGAACCCATGGAACCGCCTCTTTGATAAACCATATTATCCTCATCCATACTTTTTTAATGAGTCCTCTCCAGTATGGGATTCGGTATGGAGGTATTTCAATAAACAATTCGGGAGAACGGCCCTTTAATATTTTATTTAAAATTACTCCCAGGATTACCCACACTAAAAAAAGAGTTCCGAATACAGGAATAAAACCCCGTGAGCCATATTTTCCCAGGAGTCCTGAGACCATGGCGATCTGTGCCATGCATGGCACAGCAATGGCCATTAATGTTATTGCGATAAATCTTTCCCTTTTTGTCTCCAAGATCCTTGATGACAATGCTCCTGGCACATTACACCCCAGGCCAAGTATCATCGGGATTATCCCGAATCCATGCAGACCCACTTTATGCATAGCATTGTCAACCAATACAGCAAGCCGGGGAAGATATCCGGAATCTTCCAGCACTGATAAAACCAGATAAAACGAGAAAACATAAGGCAGTACCGCAGCAAGGGGAACAAACAGTCCGGTGGTAAGTATCCCGAAAGACTGACCGAAATCTATTCCTCCATCTATGAGTTTTCCTATAATAATATCGTGCAGTATCCCGCCTGCCCCCAGAAAAGTAGATACTTTCATCATCACCGGCGCCCAAAGGTTTTCAAATACCGGCTCTCCCACATTTCCTATAAGCCATTCCCCGACAAATCTTATAACCTTAAATGATATAAAAGCTACTATTGCGGCAATGGGGAGTCCTGTAATCGGTTTTACAGAGAGCTCTCCCAATCTCTCGGAAAATCTATGGTGACGATGGAATACTTTCTGGGCTTTCTCTATAATATTTCCAATTACCTTCCATTTTTCCTCTTCCCGGTAATCAAAATCCGGTATCTTTGCCTGCTTTATTTCGTCCACAAGCTTATTTATTCCTTCTCCGGTTATTCCGCAGGTCGGGACACATTGAATCCCAAGGAGTTTAGATAATTCTTCCGTATTAATTTCCACTCCGGTATGTTTAGTCTCATCCCAAAAATTTAAAGCTACTATCATGGGAATTCTTTTTTTCAGCAACTGAAGGGTTAGATTTAAATTTCTTTCCAGGTTCGTGGAATCAATAACATTTACAATTACAGTATCTTCCCTATTGCTTTCGTCTGCCATTTTTACCGAAACTTTCTCCGCCTCGGATGTAGGCTGTAAAGTATATGTTCCCGGCACATCAATAACTTCCGTATCTTTTCCGTCAATACGCATTATGCCTTCTGTAAATTCCACTGTGCTGCCCGGATAATTTGAGACTATTACTTTTGCGCCGGTAAGTCTTGAGAATATAACGCTTTTCCCAACATTGGGATTACCCATTAAAAGTATTTTTTTCATGACTGCTCCCTTTTATCCAGTTCAACAGAAACTTTATTTGCCATACCGAAACCCATAGCAACTTGAGTATTTCCTATTTGAACTGTTACAGGGCCTTTCATAAACTGCTGATTAACTATTTTTATTTTTGTTCCAATCCTTATTCCCATATTCTCCAGGTTCCTGCTCATTCCAAGCCCGCCCCGGACATGGATGATTTTTCCTGTATCACCTGATTTCATATTAGTAAGAGAAATAATTTCTGACATATATCGCCTCCTCCTTGGTAAAATTAGTTATAACTACTTATAAAATAAAAAAAATTATCCCTTTACTTTCTTCCTTAT
>JAQICQ010000103.1 GCA_027858455.1 Elusimicrobiota bacterium
TTCTTATAGAAAATCTTTTAGGGTGGGGCGAATCAGCGGAAGATATCGGCCGTTCCTGGACCGCAAACGAGCGGGATATGTCAGCGACCGGTCGGCTATTAAATCATTATAAAATACCCCGGGATAAAATAGAAAAGATTATTACTCAAAGCCCCAATAGACAGAAAGGGCAAAGCAAAGGATCTAAATACTTTGATTCTCTGTTTAATAAATTTGATAAGAAAGACATAAAAAATAACAAAGCAATTACAATACGCGGAAGGACAACCGATGACATTCTTAGAGTTTTTTGTGAAGCCGGCAGTCTTCTTTTTTCAAGAAAACCTCATGTCGCGGTAAAGCTTCCCACAGATGACGGAAGTCAAACTGAAGTATGGCGTTCCGGTTGGGTGGGGGGGATGACCAGGCAGCGAGCCAAAGTTTTAATATGGGCACTCAGCGAGGCTAAAAAGAAAATAATAATTACTTTTGAAGCTTTTATGGAAAAAGTTATTGGAATGAAAATATCAGATTATAAAGATGAGCGCTCTTTCCGGAAAACAGCCTATAAAACTTTTGACCGGCTTATTAGGCCTCTGGTAGCGCTTCGATTCGGGGTCGGAAAATATTACGGTCTTGACCTGGGTTCCCGGGCCAGGGAAGAAGGAGTAAGCCCATTTAAAAGCTTTGAAAGAACAGCAGACGGGAAAGTTATTATTGAACTTAGTGATGAAATGAATATCGCTCTTTCTGATTCGGAAAGATTAAAAAGGATAAGCAAAGACTTTTTATCATTTATAGAAAAAGCGGAACAGGCGGTTACTCCTCCGTTACTGCTTTGGATAGGCGAAAATTTTTATGATAAAAAAAATGCTAATGCCCAGGTTAAATTAGATAGTGAAGAATTAATAAAACGGCTTCAAGGTCCCCGCAAAATTACAAATACTTACGCTAAATATTTCAGGGATGAAATTTATAAATCAATTAAAGAAATAAATAATAAGAATCTTTTAAAATTAGTTGGAACGAGCGCCAGAAAAATAGATGTTACAAGCAACAGGGAAGCCTCGGAATTTGTATTTGAGGTATCTGATTTTAAAGGAAAAAACATGATTAAGAGGTGACGACAACTCACTGGGACGGTGACGACAGCTCACTGGGACGGGAAAACCGAAGCATTGACAATAGAGACAGTAGGAAATCGTTAAAAAGTTTTGCTTGAAAGATTATTGTAATATACAAGGGCGGAGGGATGGCAGGTTTGTTGATGTTTTATATAATTTGTAAGGGAGTTTTTGTAAAGAACAAATTCATAAGAAATGATATTTAAAATAACATTAATTTTAATAGCAGCAATTTTAATTACTGCAGCCATAGTAGATCTTTTAAAAACAAAAGAAAGAGTACCTGAAAATTATCAAAGCATAACTTTTGAAAATGTTTTTAAAGTAACCGAAATAGTAGATGGTGACACTTTTAAAATAGATCCGGGCTGGAAATGGAACGGGAAAACAGGAAATACAATCAGGCCCCTGGGGTATGATACTCCGGAAAAAGGGGAACCGGAATTTAACGAAACTACAGAAAAATTAAAACAGCTGCTTTTAGATCAGGAAGTAGAATTAAAGAATCCGATAAAATTAAGCTATAACCGCCTGCTTTGCGATGTCTATTTTAATAATAAAAAGCTGTCAAACTATTTCCCGGAGTACCTGGCAAAGGAAAATAATAGTCAAAAAATAAATGCTTAAATATTTTGTTTCCGGAAAACTAAAGAAAAAGGAGAAAATCAAATGGCAGAAAAAGTAAAAAAGGCAGGCGTTAAAAAAAAGAAAGGATATCTTTACTACGTTGACAAGCAAGGCGATATTGCTCAAGTAAAGATGGCCAGAGGCGGCAAAGCAACCGGCAAACCTAAAAAGATCGTAAAGACCGGGGTAAAAAAAGAATCCGGGTATCTCTACTTCGTAGATAAAAAAGGAGACGTAGCCAGGGCAAAGATGGCAAGGGGTAAGAAATAGACGACAAGCTTAAGAAAACGCAACATTAACCGTCTTTTGTTACATTTTAAGAGAAAATATGTTATAATATCCCCTGGTCACGAACAAATGAAGGCAATTATCCGGGCTTTACCCGGAATTGTTACATTTTTGAAAGGAGAAAAATGGAAATTCAAATTGATTCACATACATTAAAAAGAGCGAAACAAAGAGGAACAAATAAACAGGAAATTAAAGATGTTATATCAAACGGTTCTACGATTCCTGCAAAATATGACAGAAAAGGAAAAGCGAAGGTCTATAGTTTTAAACAAAAAAGATTAGGTAAATATTATAAGCAGAAAAAAGTTGAAGTATATTATATTGAAGAAAATAACGTAATTGTAACAGTAACTGTATATGTATTCTATGGTGAATGGAAGGAGGAAAAATGAATATAAACTATAACGACAAAACAGATCTTCTCTATATCCAGCTGGATGATAAAGATCAAGAAGTAATAAATAAACGTATTTCTGATAATATTGTCTTGGATATAGGAGAAAATGAGAAACTATTAGGAATAGAAATTTTGGATTCATCTAAACATGTGAATCTGGAAAGACTGTTTCCGGTGGAGTATAAAATTTCAAAGACAGCATCATAACTTTTAATATTGGGTATATTTAAACATTTAGGGGATATTTCCCATAGGATTTAATAAACATAGGAAAATATTTATTGTTATGTAATTAATCGTGATATGTCAGCGCACGAAAACACCTATTTTCGTGCGTTGGGTATTTTACTGGTTTTCTTTTTCTTCATTTACTTGGATTCCCGATTTTAAACCCGCATAATTTATTATGAACCAAAAATTAATTATATTTATTGCCGTAATTATTATTTCGTGTAATTTGTCGGATCTGCAATTAAGCCATAGTCACTTTTATTTAACCAATGACACCAGAGCTGTCTTTTCTTTGAACTTAACCTTGGATTACGTCTTTGCCCTGTCCATGCAGCAACTTCTACTCGTGATTTTTTCCAACAGCGGTCAATAACAAAATCAATCGCTGGAATTAAATCCGTATCTGTAGAAGCAATAACACCCACATCAAATGCTCCATCAAGAGCTAAATCAATAAAATCAACAGCCAGCTTAACATCAATTCCTTTTTCTTCCGGCTTTTCATCCGGATATGCGGGTGAATAACGCAAGGGGCGTGACAAAACAGTAATTCCTTTTTTTCTCCAATGGGCAAATTGTTTCTGGCTAGCGCCGTAACCTATCGGATCTTTTCGACCATCAGGCTGTCCGGTATAGATTCTTACTTCCTTGAGGTTTCTCTTAAATTTTGGCAAAGCTTTCGAACAAATAAGTTGTCCCATGGCTATCGGATCATATTGTCCTTTAGTGTAATGGTCTGATTTTGAAAAAAAAGTTTGCCGGGCGCACTGATAAGTATTCTGATAATCAATAAAGAGGATTACATCTTGTTCACTTTGAGGCATCTTTTTCTCCTATAAAATAATAAGCCCGCCAATTCTTTGCTCTCAGTGAGTAAAGAAGGACGGGCAATATTAAAATTATAATAACATTTGTTAGAAATAATGTCAAATAAATGTCAGCTTTTATTACTAATCCAAAATGTTAGTTTTTT
>JAQICQ010000180.1 GCA_027858455.1 Elusimicrobiota bacterium
ATCTCACATCCTTATACTTAAAATAAAAAACCTGAAGGAAATTCCTTCAGGTTGTGTTTGTAAACTAATAGTGTAAAAAACTTTATAAAAAATTATTAATAATATTGTTTTTACTTAATTGCGCTTCAGCTCTTAGGGGAGCTGAAGATAGGATAAAGACAGTGCAGTATTCTTTTGGTTCTTATTATTCTTCAAACGGTACGGCAGTGGGAAATGGAACTGACTGGGCTCCCTCATCTCTTGATATCTGGCTTCCCGAAGAGAGTAAATCAATAAAAAGCGCATTTATAGAAGTAGGGTTTCTTACCCAGTCGCTTGATGATATCTTAGGCGGAGGTCCGCCGGCCGGAATTGATATAAAATTTGACAATGGGGCGTCGGCTTCTACCGTAAGAGATTCAATAACCGGGGATGTCTCTTACCAGACAGGAGAATTTGTAAAAATTCTTGTCAGGGCTGATGTAACTTCGGTAATTTCAAATTATTTTGACGGTGATAGATCAAGCGGAACTTTTTCCGCCGCGGTTTCGGTAAACGGCGCTGATACCCAGGCGCATTCGGCAAAAATTTATATTACTTATGAATACGATCCCACTTCGGCCACTCAGGTTAGGACTGTTCGTTACCCCCTTGATTCTAAAACTTCAAGATTGGGAGAAGGGACTTACTCCTTTTCTTATACCGCAGATATCGCAGATACCAATGTAGATGTAAAAAAGCAGTGGTTTGAAATAAAAGGACTGCTTTATCCCCTGACCGGAGGAAAATTTTCTTTTTTATATTCCCAGGTCGGCGCTGACACACCTTCGCCGACTATGACTATAGGAGGAGATGAAGATACCGGTATGGAGTTTTTTTATATTGATCACCAGGGGAACGGCATATCCAATGGTTTTGCCATAAATACAGCGCAGACTGTAAATATAGATGTTAGCCGTGAGCCGGGTGGTTCTCAGGGGGGTATATGTTTTTTAGGTGGAGAGGTATTTGTGACTTATGTCGCTGACGGTAATTCAGCGACAAAGACAAGAACAGTAAGCTACTTTTTGGGTCAGGGAGAATACGCAGATGCTACGGAGGCTTTTACGGATAATTTTTATCTTGCCGAAACGGGAATAAGTTTTAATAATATTTATGCCCTCATCAACGGCTCTTTTAACTCGGGCACGTCCGCCACTTTGAATGTAACTCCTTATATAGACGGTAATTCCGGCGCATCTTCGGGATATACCGTCATAGCCGAAGCTCCGACGGTAAGCGGTTTTAGTCTTACAAAAGATTTTTCAGCCCTCTCTTCATACTGGAACGACGGAGATATCGTTGAAGTGGATGTAGCCAATGCCGGCACGGATGCCAAAGGCGCAAGCTCAGTTGAGCTGATTGCCACTTATGATTTTACCGGCGAGGGAGAATATACTAATAACTATCAGGCCATGGCAGGCCATACTTATTCTAAAACAAACTCTACATCAGCGCAAATTTCGTTTTACTGGCCGGAAGTGTTGGGCGTAAAAAATTTAAGGAATGCATCTGTCAGAGAAAATTTTCATCAGACAGGCGCCGCTACCGGGCAGACTGTAACAACGTATAATCCATCTACGACAATAGATATTGACGGTTCCAATAGTATAACGGTGCCGCATCGTACCCAGGATGAAACCCATTACGGGACACATTTATACGAGATAACAGAGTTTATAACCGTTTCTACAGCTACAGCTGATATTAATTACTCTATTTCGGCAGAAGATATGATGGCCTCCGGAAAATCAAATATTATATATACTTATCTGCCTCCGCCGAATTCTCCGGTATCATTAGTCCAGTATGAAGGAGATGGCGCTACAGAGATTTCTTCGGGAACTTTTACTGACTCGGAAGATGTTATATTAAAATTTACCGTATCATCTCCTCTCTCTTCGGACTCGTTAACACCAAAGGTAGAACTTAGAACGTTCGGTGAAACATTTACGGGAACCTCAAACTATACAGGCGCCCAACAGAGTTATGCCGGAAGTCCGCTAATATCTTCAGTAACAATTTCCGGTCTTACCACCGGAAGTTCTTACTACTGGCAGTGCTGGGTTACCGGAGACGGAGGCGCTTCGGCTAAAGTAAGTTTCGGAGGTTATCCGTCTAATTTTGATTTTGCCATAGATACAGCGGCGCCTGTAGTATCGGATAACCAAACAGGAGATGATAGCTGGCAGAAAGAAGCGGGAGCGATATACGATGTGGATTTTGACGATGACCTCTCTTTGCTTGACAGCGCCCAGCATGCTGTCTATTCTGCTCCATCTCAGGGCGGCAGTTTGGTAATTGGCTGGACGGAAATTTTCAGTAATCTCGGCAGCGCAACTTACACTGCTGACTGGAGCGTGGATTTTGCTAATTTAAAATCTTCATATAATTATGTTTCAGTGAGGGTCTGGGATAATTCAGGAAGTACCGTAACTAAAAATGACGTATTTTATATTAAAAAAGATACAACTACGCCTGTAGTTTCAGATAACCAGACAGGAGATGATTCCTGGCAGAAAGAAGCGGGGGCGGTTTACGATGTAGATTTTGACGATGACCTCTCTTTTCTTGACAGCGCCCAATATGCTGTATATTCTGCTCCATCTCAGGGAGGCAGTGAGGTAATTGGCTGGACGGATATTTTCAGTAATTTAGGCAGCGCAACTTACACTGCTGACTGGAGCGTGGATTTTGCTAATTTAAAATCTTCATATAATTATGTTTCAGTGAGGGCCTGGGATAATTCAGGAAGTACCGCAGTTGTAAATGACGTATTTTATATTAAAAAAGATACAACTACGCCTGTGGTTTCGGATAACCAAACAGGAGATGATAGTTGGCAGAAAGAAGCGGGGGCGGTTTACGATGTAGATTTTGACGATGACCTCTCTTTTCTTGACAGCGCTCAGTATGCTGTATATTCTGCTCCATCTCAGGGCGGCAGTTTGGTAATTGGCTGGACGGATATTTTCAGTAATTTAGGCAGCGCAACTTACACTGCTGACTGGAGCGTGGATTTTGCTAATTTAAAATCTTCATATAACTATGTTTCAGTGAGGGCCTGGGATAATTCAGGAAGCACCGTAACTGAAAATGACGTATTTTATATTAAAAAAGATACAACTACGCCTGTGGTTTCGGATAACCAAACAGGAGATGATAGCTGGCAGAAAGAATCAGGCGCGACCTATAATGTAGATTTTGACGATGATTTGTCTTTCATAGACAATATAAAATACAGAATATGTTCTGCTACAGGCAACCTAAATCCGGATGTCCTCCTTGGTTGGACGGATATTGAAGCCCCCGGTTACAACCAAAAAGAATATCTGCAAAACTGGGGTATTTCTTTCGGTGATTGTCAGGAAGGCACTAATTATATTTCCGTGGAAGTTTATGACACGGCTTCAAATACAGAGACGGCTAAAGACGTATTTTATGTAAAAAAAGATATAACTTCGCCCGGTATAACTGATAATCAGTTAGGTGACGATAATTGGAGAAATAAGGAAGGAACGCTCTATGATGTGGATTTTACGGATACAATTTCAAAACTTGAGAAAGCCGAGTACCGCGTAACCTCGGGGCTGGGACAGACAGGAGATGAAATTATAGCCTGGACAGATATCTTTACTTCAACGGGAACTCCGGCTTATAATGATAACTGGTCTGTTCTTTTTTCTTCGCTTACTGCCGGAACAAATTATGTATCTGTCAGGGATTATGATCAGGCGGGAAATTCTTATTCAAGCGATGATGTTTTTTATGTAATGAAAGATACCAACGCTCCCGCGGTATCCGATAATCAGACAGGAGACGACAATTGGATAAGTTCTCAGGGGACAACATATGATATAGATTTTTCCGATGTCGGAGGATCTTTACTTGAGAGGTGCGAATATAGGGTATATGACGGGACTGACCCGGCTTCATCATCGGTAATAATTGACTGGACGGTAATTAGTGATAATATTAACGCTGATTCATATACATCAGATTGGCAGGTGGATTTTAATTCATTAGTAAGCAGTTATAATTATGTTTCGGTAAGAGCTTATGATAATGCAGGTTCGTCGGGGACATCATACAATGTTTTTTTTATAAAAAAAGATACTGCGGCTCCCCAAATAACTGACAATCAAACCGGTGATGATATCTACAGAATGACAAGAGGAACAACTTATGATGTGGATTTTTCAGATATGGGTTCGCTTCTTGATAATGCCCGATATACGGTATATTCAGCTCCCGGTAAAGCCGGCGAAAATTTAAAAGCGTGGACGAATATTTTTTCTTCATTAAATAACAGTAATTATACCGGAGATTGGGAAGTAGATTTTACATCGTTGAATGAAGGAGTTACAAATTATGTTTCGGTAGATGTCTATGACAATTCCGGTAATACCGCTGAAAAAACGGATGCCTTTTATATATTAAAAGATACAACTTCTCCGAATATCTTAGATAATCAGCAGGGAGATGATACCTGGAGAAACTCAGGCGAAACATATTACGATATTGATTTTAAGGATTTGGCTTCGGGTCTTAATAAAGCGGAATATACTGTCTGGGGTTCGCCCTCAATGACAGGGAGCAGTGTTATCGGTTGGACAGTTATTTTTGATACAGACACATTCAGCAAAGAGCAATATCTTAATGATTGGCAGGTGGATTTTAACTCACTTGCCGAAGGAAGCACTAATTATGTTACCGTCAGGGTCTATGATAATGTGGGTAACGCCTATTCACAGAAGATTGATGCTTTTTATATATTAAAAGATGTTACACCGCCGTCGGTAATTGATAATCAATCGGGTGACGATACGGAATATTCCAATGACCCCGGTGATATATTTAATATTGATTTTACCGATTCCGGAGAGAGCGGGTTGGATAGGGCTGATTATATAATATATACCGATACCGGCGCGGAAGGGACAAAATTAAAGGATTGGACACAAATTTTTGATATATCCAATTCAACTTATTATCTTACCGACTGGGGCATAGATTTCGGCGCATGCGGTGAAGGGTATAACTACGTATCCGTAAGAGCTTATGATAATGCGGGTTCCTCCGTGGTTTATTCTGATGTATTTTATGTAAGAAAAGCTGCCGGAATTCCTAATGTATATGATAACCAAGCCGGCGATGATAACTGGAGAGTTTCTAATACCGGTTATTATAATATAGATTTTTCTTCTAATTCATCGGATTACGGATTGGATTATGCCCAGACTTCCGTATGGTCGGGGGTTGGACAAACCGGCGTAAAAATAGATACCTGGACTACGGTATTAAGTAATATAAATGCTCCCGAATATACCGCCGACTGGCAGATAATTAATGCTACATTTGATAAATTAATTCAGGGGAAAAATTATATATCGGTAAGAGTATATCAGACGGACGGGACAGTAAGCGCTCCGACAGATGTGTTTTATATCATGAAAGATACGGCGCCGCCGGCAGTGGTGGATAATCAAACCGGCGATAATATTTGGAGGAATTCTGCCGGGACTACTTATAATATTAATTTTAATGATGAAACCTCGGGTTTGTCAGGGGCCCAATATGCTGTCTGGAGCTCTCCGGGTAAAACCGGCTCTGGACTAAAGAGTTGGACAATAATCTTTGATACAACTACCTTTTCGGGAAACAATTATACAACTGATTGGGAAGTGGATTTTAATTCTTTAAATAGTTCCGCCACTAATTATGTGTCCGTAAGAGTAATAGATATTGCTTCTACATCATATACTTATTCAGATGACGTATTTTATGTGCTTAAAGATACTGCCCCTCCGTCGGTAATCGATAACCAGTCGGATATAAACCCCTGGCAGAACGATAATACATTTACTTATGATATTGATATTGATGATACAGGGGGAAGTAAACTTGACTATTTCCAGATTAAAGCCTGCAGCGCTCCGGCTCAGGTTGGACTTACAGCAGACTGGACGACGGTTCAAAATGGTATAGATTTAAATTCTTATACAGACGATTGGAGTCTGCCTGCTGGTTTTTGGCAATCTTTAAAGGATGAAACCACTAACTATATAACCCTGCGGGCTTATGATACCGCAGGGAATGTTTCTGCGGTTAATGAGGATATTTTCTTTGTCCGAAAAGACACCTCCCCGCCCGCGGTCGTTGACAATCAGACAGGAGACGATGCGTGGCGCAAATCCGACGGCGCAGTTTATAATATTGATTTTAATGATTACGGTTCGCTGCTTTCGGCGGCGAGCTATTCAGTATGGAGTTCTACCGAAATGGCCGGGGTGAAACTCGCGACCTGGACTTATATAGCATCTTCGATAAATGCCGCAGAATATACTTCCAACTGGGAGGTTCTGTTTTCTTCTTTAAATACGGGAACAAATTATGTAACGGTAAAAACTAAGGATATAGCCGGAAATACTGCGGTATCAGAAGATGTATTCTATGTAAAAAAAGATACCGCCGCGCCTGCGGTATCAGATAACCAGACAGGTGATGATATTTGGAAAAAGACGGGCGGCGCGGTCTATGATGTAGATTTTACCGACAGCCATTCTTTGTTGGATTATATCCAATATACCGTCTATGATTCAACTCAAATGACGGGGAATTTAGTAAAAGACTGGACCTATATCGCATCAGGAATTAATGATGAAGAATATATTACAGATTGGCAGATAGATTTTTCCGGATTAAACGAGGGTAAAAATTATATCTCTGTAAGAGCGTTTGACAATCTGACTAACGCTACTACTTCCAATGACGTATTTTATCTGTTAAAAGATATTACCCAGCCGAATATTTCAGATCTTCAGACCGGTGATAATACCTGGAGAAATTCTAATACCGGAACATACAATATAGATTTTGCCGATTCCGGTGGATCGGATTTAAATTCGATTAAATATAAGATTGCTCTTTCTACCGATGGTTTGGATATAGTGGTTGACTGGTATTCTTTTGAAACAGGACTTGCGACAGATTCTTATACCTCAAACTGGCAGATAGAAGAGACACATTTTCAGCAATTGCCCCAGGGAAAAGTTTATCTCTCAGTAAAAGGGATTGATACGGCCGGCAATTATTCTACGCTCAATAATGCTTTTTATATATTAAAAGATACGGCGATACCTATAATTACAGATAACCAGACAGGCGATGATACCTGGAGAAATAGTAATTCGGGAGTATATGACGCGGATTTTTCTGATACCGGCGGATCTAACCTTAATTATCTGGAATATAAAATATCAACGGCTACCGCCGGAGGAGCAACAGTGATTGACTGGTATTCATTTCAAACCGGCCTTACCACCGATACCTATATAACTGACTTCTTGATAGAAAGCTCTCATTTTGACCAACTGCCGCCGGGGAAAAATTATGTTTCTGTCAGAGCCAACGATAGCGCCGGAAATTCCGCGCTCTCATACGATATATTTTATATATATAAGGATACTATAGTGCCTGTAGTTACCGATAACCAGACCGGTGATGATAACTGGAGAAATACGGCCGGTACGGTTTATGATGTGGATTTTACCGATAGCGGAGGTTCTTACATTGATACTGCTTACTACAGGGTGGCCGCATCTACGGGGGGAGAGAGCTGGCTGTCGGCCTGGAATGTAATAGATTCCGCAATAGACGCGCCTGAATATACAACAGATTGGGATATAGACTTTTCAACTTTGACAGAGGGAAAAAACTACATTTCTGTAAAAGTATTAGATTTTTCCGGAAATTTAACAACGGTAAATGATCTCTTCTATGTTAAGAAAGATACCCGCGCGCCTGTTATAACAGATAACCAGATTGGGGATAATATATGGAGAAATTCAGGCGGAACTTATTACGATATTGATTTTACCGACAAAGGGCCGTCATTGCTTTCATATTTTGAATATACGGTATTTACAGCCACAGGATTAGGAGGGACACAGATAAAAAGCTGGACGCTTAAAGAAGCCAATCTTTCTACTGAATCTTATACGTCCGACTGGACAGTGGATTTTATTGCTTTACAAGAAGAAACGACAAACTATGTTTCTGTCAGAGTGGAGGACTATGCCGGAAATCAGACGACTGCTGAAGATGCTTTTTATGTGCTTAAGGATACAACATCGCCCGGTATAGGTGACAACCAGCCGGGGGATGAAATCTTCAGAACCTCAAATACAGGAACATACGATGTGGATTTTACCGATACGGGAGGAAGCAAACTTGAAAAGTGTGAGACCCAAATATGGAAAGGTAAGAACCAAACAGTAGGATTGACAGAGGATTGGACGGCGCGGATATCTTCAATTAACGCGAACACCTATAGCGTCGACTGGGCAATATCGACCGATACGTTCAACATTCTTGACGAGGGGACATCTAATTATGTGACAGTAATTATATATGACGAAGCCGGCAATACTGCCACGGGCGAAGATCTGTTTTATATCAGTAAAGATACAGTTAAACCGGATATTACCGACAGTCAGTCCGGCGACGATACCTGGCAGAAAACCGGCGGTACGGTATATAATATTGATTTTGCTGATTACGGTTCAAAGCTTTCTACCGGTTATTATAAGGTATATACCGCAACAGGAATGGGGGGAGAGCAGATTATGGGAAATACTCAGATATTTGCCGATATAAACAGCTGGGAATATACTTCCGGCTGGACGGTTGATTTTTCCTCTCTTACCGAGGGAATAAACTATGTGAGCGTTGAGATTTTTGATAATGTAAATTCTTCGCGGACTGTTGAAGACGTATTTTATGTCAAAAAAGATACGACCTCGCCGGCCGCGGTGAACAATCAGACCGGAGACAACACATGGAGAAATACAAATGATGGGATTTATGACATAGATTTTAATGATGCGACATCAGGTGTTGTAAAATACGAAACGCGGGTTTCCACTCTTACCGGGAGCGCGCCGTATCTTTATAACTGGGAAGTGGAGGCAACTACCGATACAAATAATTATACCGATAACTGGCAGATTTCAGAGAGCCATTTTAACTCTTTAACGGAGGGTGTGACCAACTACATTTCAGTAAGGGTAGTAGATAAAACAACAAACACTTATGAATTAACAGACGCGTTTTATATATTAAAAGATACAACTACGCCTGAAATCACAGACAATCAGCCAGGAGATACTTCCTGGCGTAATTCCGGCGGCGCGGTATATGATATAGATTTTACCGATACCGGCGGTTCTTTATTAGACAGCGCAAGATATAAAGTTTACGCGGAACCGTCAATGGGAGGAAGCGAGATTTTAGGTTGGACGGATATATTTACCTCTGCGGGGGTATCCGCCTGGACTGCCGGCTGGGAGGTTGATTTTACCGCCTTAAAATCTTCGTATAACTATGTAAGTGTTGAAGTCACCGATTTTGCCGGAAGTTCTCTAACATTAACGGATGCTTTCTTTGTTAAAAAAGATACGGCTATGCCTGTAATAACCGATAACCAGGCGGGAGTAGATAGTTGGATTAAAACTTCGGGAAGCGTCTATGATGTGGATTTTACCGATGAGATAGGCGGATTAACCGGAGCTGAATATACTTTATATGAGAGTCCCGCTATGGCCGGCGCTGAAATTATGGGATGGACGGAAATTTTTACCGCCGCCGGGGGAACTTATGCATATACAACAGACTGGGAGATTAATTTTTCTTCCGCTATAACCGGAATTAATTACGTAACCGTAAAAACTTATGACCTGTCCGGAGCGACCGTAACGGCTGAAGATCTGTTTTATGTTAAAAAAGATACTGTTTCCCCGATCGTTACCGATACCCAGCCGGGCGATGATATTTGGAGAAATTCTACGGGCACAGTTTATGATATAGATTTTACGGACCCCGAAAGCGGACTTAGCGGTGCCTCTTACGCAATATATGAAAATACCGGCAGGGGAGGAAATATTTTAAAGAGCTGGACTTTGATACCGGGAATATCGGGAACATCATTTACAGCCGACTGGGAGGTGGATTTTTCCACATTGCCGGAAGGGGAAAGTTATGTAAGCGTTAAAACATGGGATAATTTAAATTCTACAAAAACAGCGGAAGATCTATTTTATGTAAGAAAAGATACTACAACTCCGGATATAACAAATAATGCTACGTGGAACGAAAATCAGGTTTTTACTTCCGACCCGGGATCAATATTTGATGTGGATTTTACGGATTCCGGTTATTCCAATCTTGATTACGCGCAGTATCAGGTCTGGGATTCCACCGGCAGAACCGGCGCTAAATTAAAGGACTGGGCAAATATTTTTACTTCTACCGATGTAGCATCGTATACCCAAGACTGGCCGGTAGATTTCGGAGCTCTATTGCAGACACCTACTACAAACTATGTCAGTGTCAGGGTTTATGATTTCTCTGGGAATTTTAAATATTCTACGGATACATTTAAAGTATTTAAATCTACTCCCACCCCGAAAATTACGGATAATCAGCTGGGAGACGATACCTGGAGAAATTCAGGCGGAACTACATATGATATAGATTTCAGCTCCAATTCACCTACTGCCCAGCTTTCATATTTTGACCATAAAATAACCGCCGGACCGGGGCAGACCGGGGATATATTACTTAATTGGACAAAAGTAGCCGATATAAATGCGCCGGAATACACAACTGACTGGGAAATAAATTTTTCTTCGTGCAGTGAAGGAATAAATTATGTTTCGGTCTGGATTTATGACAGTGAAGGACATAATACCGAGGTTTCCGATTTGTTTTATGTTAAAAAAGACACCACTTTGCCGGTTGCGACAGATAATCAGTCAGGCGATGATACCTGGCGATATTCAAATTCCGGATATTATAATATAGATTTTAACGATGCTGTTTCGGGATCCGGTTTGGAAAACGCCGAATATAAAATAGTGTCCGATACCGGCGGAGTTATTGTTGATTGGTCAAATATAGGGGGTATCAGCGGTTATTCTTATAGTGACGATTGGCAAGTATCAGATACAGACTTTAGTAAACTTAATTCGGGTAGCACAAATTTCGTATCTATAAGAGTTTACGACTATACAGGCTCATCGGATACTTTAAATGATGTTTTCTATATTTTGAAAGATACAATTGCGCCGGTAATTACCGATAATCAGTCCGGCGATGATATATGGCGGGTAGGCCCGGGAGCTGTCTATGACATGGATTTTACCGATTCCGGCGGAGCGCTTCTTGATAATGTTCAATACCGGGTATGTTTGTCATCCGGCGGAAGCGGAGAAATAGTGAGCTGGACTGATATAGTTTCAGGTTTAAATGCTTCTTTTTATACAACTGACTGGGAAGTTGATTATGAAAATTTAAGTTCTTCAATTAATTATGTTTCCGTGAGGGCGTTTGATTTTGCCGGGACTTCGGCAACCCTTACGGATGCTTTTTATATAAAGAAGGATTCGGCTGCGCCTGTAGTTTCAAATAATCAATCCGGTGATGACACTTGGCGTGAAACCGACCCGGGCAATATTTATGATGTGGATTTTACCGATTCCGGTTCTTCTAAACTTGATAAAGCGTATTACAAGATTTATGATTCTACCGGTATGGAAGGAGCGGTTATACAGAGCTGGACAGAGATATTTTCATCACTTAATTCCGACAGTTATTCTACAAACTGGGGGATTAACTTCTTTAACGCTAATGAAGGCTATAATTATGTTTCAGTGAGAGTCTGGGATAATGCCGGAAGTTCGGTAACAGCCGAAGATGTCTTTTATCTTAAAAAAGATACTCTTTCTCCGGATATAACTAATAACCAGTCCGGCGATGATACCTGGCGCAATGCCGGCGGGACAGTTTACGACGTGGATTTTTCGGATTACGGTTCTATGCTTGATAGTGCGGCATATACCGTATGGACAGATGAAAATAAGACAGGCACACAGATACTGGATTGGATAACTATTGCGTCAAATATAGAGAGCGTAGAATATACTTCCGATTGGGATGTCCTGTATTCCTCCCTTACCGCGGGAAAAAATTATGTTTCCGTAAGGGGAACAGATTATTTGGGGCATTCGGCTGCAAACGATGATGTTTTCTATATATTAAAAGATGAAACTCCGCCACAGATTACCGATAACCAGACAGGAGACGACACATGGAAAAACACCGGCGGAACAACCTATGATATTGATTTTTCGGATACTCTTTCAAAATTAACCACGGCATATTACAGTATATA
This sequence comes from Elusimicrobiota bacterium, assembly GCA_027858455.1. Lineage (GTDB taxonomy): Bacteria > CG03 > SLGR01 > SLGR01 > JAGXOG01 > JAGXOG01. Next base: position 12,251 of record JAQICQ010000180.1, read on the forward strand.
CACTTCAACATATATAACCGGAGCTCCGGTTGCGCAGTGGAGCGAAATTTTTAGTTCAACCGGAACTGCTTCCTATACAACTGACTGGGAGGTCAATTTTTCTTCCTGTGTAAACGGAACAAATTATATATTTTTAAAAGTTAAGGATTCCGCCGGCAATATTAATCAGCCACAGGATTATTTATTTTATGTAAAAAAAGACACATCGCCGCCGTTGCTTGTGGATAATCAGCCGGGCGACGATACCTGGCGTAAGGAGACAGGGACAACTTATGATGTTGATTTTACCGACAATTGGTCGCAAATTGACTGGCTGAAATATTCAATATGGGATTCTACAGGGAGAAGCGGCGTGGAACTTACAACATGGACTTATATTGTTTCTTCGGTTAATTCTACGGATTATACAACTGACTGGGAGATTAATTTTTCTTCTGTTATTTCGGGAACAAATTATGTTTCGGTTAAGGCAGCAGATAATTTAGGCAATAACACGGTATATGAAGATGTTTTTTATGTTAAGAAAGATACCGCCATACCGCTGGTGGTTGACAATCAATCCGGAGATGATAACTGGAAAAGTTCGGGCGGAACTGTTTACGATGTTGATTTTTCGGACGGTCTTTCAGGTCTTACGACCGCCTGGTATATAATATACCCCTCTTCGGGTATGGCAGACGCGCCGCTTAAAGATTGGACTGAGATAGACGGTGTTGCCGGGGCGGCATGGACAACTGACTGGGAAATATCTTTTCCCGACTGTCAGGAAGGTATGAACTATATTTCCGTAAGTGTTTATGACGGCGTAAATAACTCTATCACGACTGAAGATGTTTTTTATGTAAAAAAAGATATTACCAATCCCGGTTATACTGATAATCAGGCAGGTGACGATACTTGGCGCAGTCAGCCCGGAACTACTTACGATGTTGATTTTTCAGATACCGGCGGCGCAAATCTTGATATGTGCGAATACAAAATATATGACGGAACTAATCCGGCGACTGCCGGTATGGTAATTGACTGGACGGTTATAAAAGATACTGTTGATGCCGGAGCTTATAATACTGACTGGGAAGTTGATTTTTCGCAACTTAACAATAAAGCATACAATTATGTCTGGATAAGGGCGTATGATAATGCCGGAAATTCTGTAGAATCTTCAGGTTATGTTTTCTATATTAAAAAATCTATAACCACCCCCCAGATAACCGACAACCAATCGGGTGACGATAACTGGCGTTACAGTAATTCCGGTCTTTACGATATTGATTTTTCATCCGACGGCCCATCGGCATTAAGCTATTTCCAGACATCGGTCTGGACTTCAACGGGGATGGCCGGAGTAAATATAGAGACATGGACAACAGTAGTAAATAACATAAATTCTTCCGATTATACTGTTGATTGGAATATATTAGATGAAACTTTTACTTTACTTCATCCGGCGACAAATTATGTTTCTGTTAAAATAGTTGACGAAGCGGGCAACTCATCTACATTAGAAGATGCTTTTTATGTTCTAAAAGATACTGATTCTCCCATTGTTTCAAATAATCAGACGGGAGATAATACCTGGAGAAATTCTACGGGTACTGTATATGATGTGGATTTTATTGATTACGGGCCTTCTCTTTTAAAGAATATCAGGTATTTAGTTTATTCCTCATCGGATATGGGCGGAAATGAAATAATTTCATGGACTGATATCGCTACTAATATAGACAAGTCGTCTTATACCGCTGACTGGCAGGTTGACTTTTCATCTCTTACGGCGGGGATAAATTATGTTTCCGTAAGGTGTTTTGACAATGCGCTAAGCTCTTATACTTTAAAAGATGCATTTTACATAAAAAAAGATACAATACCCTCGCAAATAGTTAACAATGAATCAGGCGGGGATTTTGTATGGAGAAATACATCTGCGGAATACGATGTAGATTTTACCGACCACCTATCTCTTTTAACTACCGGGCAGTATATTGTTTATGACAGTACCCGAATGGGCGGAAATCAGGTTAAGGGCTGGACTAATATTTTCAGCGGTGTGTCTACAGATACTTACAATGCCGGCTGGTTACTGGATTTTAATGCTCTGCTTGAAGAAACCACTAATTATGTTTCCATCAGAGTATATGACCATGCCGGCAATCAGACGACTGCTGAAGATGCTTTTTATGTGCTTAAGGATACAACCTCGCCCGGTATAGGTGACAACCAGCCGGGGGATGAAATCTTTAAGACCTCAAATACAGGAACATACGATGTGGATTTTACCGATACGGGAGGAAGCAAACTTGAAAAGTGTGAGACCCGGGTATGGAAAGGTAAGAACCAAACAGTAGGATTGACAGAGGATTGGACGGTACAGGTATCTTCAATTAATGCGGATAGCTATAGCGCCGAATGGACAATATCGACCGATACGTTTAACAGTCTTGACGAGGGGGCCTCTAACTATGTAACGGTAAAGGTATATGACGAAGCCGGCAATACTGCCACGGGCGAAGATCTGTTTTATATCAGTAAAGATACAGTTAAACCGGATATTACTGACAGTCAGTCCGGCGACGATACCTGGCGGAAAACCGGCGGGACGGTATATAATAT
>JAQICQ010000204.1 GCA_027858455.1 Elusimicrobiota bacterium
CCGGATTATCCGCCGCCATCCTTAAACTGTCCCTCCATATAAGCAATCGCTGGGTATTTCTTCTTAATTCATCCCGGTTGATAAACCCGAAAAAAATCATTAAAAGCGCTATGATAACCGCCGCATAGACAGGTATCTTTTTTCTTCCGGAAATTAAATACCATAGCATCGCCGCAGCGGTAATACCGAGCCAGGCGCCCCGGGTTTTGGTGTAATATAGGGCTGTAACCATTAAAATCAACGCAACAATCTTCCACCAGTTCCCAAAAAAATTCCCCACAAATTTCTTTTTTTTATTTTTTTTATCGAAAAATTCTTTTCTTATAAATTATATTATAGCCGTAGGCGGGTTGATAAGCCTTTACGGATTGCTCCAGGTTTCCGGAGGATTCTGGATTATACAGGTTCCGAAACTCGGCAGGGTATTTGCGACTTTTGGAAATCCTAATTTTTTTGCTTCATTTTTAATTGGGCTTATACCGGTTACGGCTGCGGCGATTATTAAAAAAAAGAAATTTGTGGGAAATTGTTGGGGAAAGTGTGGGGGAAATTGTGGAAGATTATTGCGTTGATTTTAATGGTTACTGCCCTGTATTACACCAAAACCCGGGGCGCATGGCTAGGTATTACCGTTGCGGCGATGCTATGGTATTTAATTTCCGGGCGAAAAAAGATATCTGTCTATGCGGCGGTTATTATAGCGCTTTTAATAATTCTTTTCGGGTTTATTAACCGGGATGAATTAAGAAGAAATACCCAGCGATTGCTTATATGGAGGGACAGTTTAAGGATGGCGGCGGATAATCCGGTAAGTGGTGTATGAATAGGAAATTATCATAACGAGTTCCATTATTATGCTTCAAAAGAACTGCTAAAGATATTACCTCAGGGGAAATTCATAGTAAACTATTCGCACAACGAATTCATAGATATTTTCGCCGAAACCGGTATACCGGGTTTTGGAATATATATGTGGATTTTGGCGGTTTTTTTTATTCTGTATTTTAAATCTTGCCCGCAAAACCCTATACAGACCGGAGCTTTTTTCGGGGCGGTAGCAATAATCATACACAGCGCCGTATCGGTAAATATGAGATTTACAATTTCCAGTTTATGGGCATTTTTTTTGATGGGGCTGGCGTTAAGGGGCGTTTCGGGAAGATACAAAAACAAAGAAGGTTTAATTGACAGGAGAACCGGCCGGGCAAAAACCAGTCGGGCAAAAAATAAAGCAATAGCTGTATCTCTATTTGCGCTGCTGCTTATTTTTTGGTCCAAGTCCGTTCTGACACCGCTTTCTTCCCAGAAAAAGCTTTCTAAAGAGATTGATTTTTTTGATACTGAAAGAGAATACAGTAAAAAAGAACTTAAAAAACTTGCCGGTGCCGGTCCTGAAAATGCGTTAATATATTATAAGCTTGGATGGATCCAGGCAAAAGATAAAGAGTTCAATGAGGCAATAACAAATTTCAAAAAAGCTATTATAATAGATGATAGTTTAACGGGAGCATTTAATAATCTGGGGAATATTTATTTTACTTTAGGCAACAAAAATGAAGCTGCCAAGTATTATATAGAGGCCTTAAAAAGAAACCCTGATATGCCGGACGCTCATTTTAATCTCGGATATATATATTATTATCAGGGCCGGCTTAAAGAGGCGACAAAAGAATTAAATATAGTGTTAAAACTTGACCCTGAAAATTATAAAGCAAAGATGATGCTTGATAAGATGGTGCAGTGACAAATGTGAGAGGCTGAGCCTCTCTCATTCTTTCTTACTGCATTATCTCATGTGAGAGGCTCAGCCTCACTCATTGGAGTTTGAGAGGATAATATGAAGATGAAAATAGATTGCGTTACCTGTTTTATGAAACAGGCGGTAAAAGCAGCGAAACTGTCAACAGATAATTTCAGCCGGCGTATTAAAGCAGTAAAAAAAGTTTCAGCTATTATAGCTGATTTAGATATTGAGGATCCGCCGCCGGTGACGGCTACAAAGATATTTAACTCGGTTATAGAATCTACCCGAAAGAGTGACGCTTATGCTAAACTCAAGAAAGGGTCCAACCGGACAGTCAGGAATCTGATAAAAAGGGCAGAAGAACTTGTCGGGATGGCACCGGACAGATTAGCGGCTGCGGTTAAGCTTTCGCTCTCGGGAAATATTATTGATTACGGTATTTTAGAAGATTTTAATGTGGAAGAATTGATAGAAGAAGAAATAAAGGTTGATATTGATTATAAAAAAATAAACAGATTTCGAGATATAATTAAGGATTCTAAAAGTATGGTGTTTTTATCGGATAATGCAGGAGAGATAGGACTTGACGGTATTCTTCTAAGAGAGATTAAAAAAATAAATCAGGATCTTAATATGATAATTTTTGTTAATAAAACCCCTATAATTAATGATGTAACTGCAGAAGATATCGCTTTTTTCGGACTGAATAAAGAATTTAATATTGTAGAGGTTGCTACAGCCGTAGGACTTGAGTATAGCACATTAAGTCCGGAGGCAAAGGAAATTTACGATAAGGCCGATTATATAATTTCCAAAGGCCAGGCAAACTATGAAATTCTTACCGGTTCTGATCGGAAAAATATTATATATATTTTAAGGGCAAAGTGCGATGTCGTAGCCGACTATGCGGGAGTAAAGACAGGGAGCCCACTTTTTAGGTTTTCGGGAAAATTTTTTTTGGGGAAAATTAAGTGAAACCAAGATGTCGTCATTTTAATGACTGCGGCGGTTGCAGCATGCAGGATATAGAGTATTCCAGGCAGGTTGAGAAGAAAAAAAACATTTTAAAGTTACTGTCCGGAAAGTTGCTGCCCGGAGTTGATGGTGGTAAAAAGGTCCATTTTATCCGCTCCCCGAAGATATACGGTTTTAGAAATAAAATGGAATTTTCTTTTGAGGGAAAAGATTTAGGATTACACCGCAGAGGGCGTTTTGACGAAGTAGTTAATCTTACAGAATGTCCTGTCTTTTCTAACTGGGTGGGGGGATTTTTAAAAGAGGTCAGAGCTTTCGCCGCCCGGCACAGCTTACCGTATTACCGGCGCCGGGAGAATAAAGGGTTGCTTAGATTTTTAATTTTGAGAGAAAGCAAATTTACAGGAGAAAATACGGCAATACTTGTAATAAATTCAGAGAGCTTTAAATATAAGAAAGAATGGGCCGATACGGTAAAAAGATATATGCCCGGTAAAAGCTCGGCGGTAATTGCATATAAATCCACCCCGGGAGATTCGGCTTTTACAACCCGCAGCGAAATAGTGGGGGGCACCGGTAAGATGAAAGTTAAAATTGGCAAATTATTTTTGGAGCTTTCACCGTATTCTTTCTTTCAGCCTAATTCTTACCAGGTAGAAAATATTTATTCCCTGATAAATTCTAAAATAGATGGAGCAAAAAACATACTGGACCTCTATACTGGAATAGGATCGATCTCTTTTTATATAGCTGCCGCTTGCCGCCGCATAACCGGAGTAGAAAATTCAGTTTCGTGTATCAATGATGCAAAATACAACTTGCAAAAAATTATTCCACCGGGTAAGATACAATTTGTTGCAGGCAAGGTGAGACCGTTTTTAGCTCAGTGCCAAAAACCATATGATTGTATAATACTGGACCCTCCCCGGGGCGGTATAAGCTACAGGGTATTTAAACATATTGACCGGATCAGCCAAGAAGCGTTTAATCTCGCGAAAATAAATCCCGTGAAAATAATATATATAAGCTGCAGTATAAAGAACTTTAAAAAAGACCTGGAATATATTTCTGATAATACAGAGTGGAAATTGAAGAGTTTAACGGGGGTTGACCAGTTTGTACATACGCCGCACCTTGAATCGGTGGCAGAGTTTGTGGTTTGACAAAAAGGTAACTGGGATTCCAGCCGTTTGCGTTAATAAGGATATAAAAAGGAGTTGTAATATTAAAGAAAGATTAAACAAAGAACAACAAAAAGCAGTTAATTATACTGACGGTCCGCTTTTGATATTTGCAGGAGCCGGAAGTGGTAAGACCATGGTTATAGTCCATCGTATCGCAAAACTTTTAAAAGAAGGGGTGAAACCTTTTAATATAGTTGCGGTTACTTTCACCAATAAAGCGGCGCAGGAGATGAGAGACCGGATAAAAGAACTGGCCGGTCCCGAAGGTTCAAGTGTCTGGATTTCGACTTTCCATTCCCTGGCTACAAAGATACTGCGGTTCGACGGTAAAAAGAGTTTCACTATTTATGATGAGAAAGACCAAATGGTGGTGATAAAGGACTGTCTCCAGGAGCTGGATATTGACCCTAAAAAATTTCCTCCGGCCGGAATAAGGGAGATGATATCCAATGCCAAAAATAATCTTGTGGATGCGGAAAGTTTTAAGATAAACGCTTCAGCTGCTTCCGACAGCGCAAGATATATAATAGGTGATGTATATCAGCGTTACGAAAAAGTTCTTATTGAGAACGGGGGATACGATTTTGCCGATCTCTTAGTTGAAACAATAGGATTATTTAAAGACTATCCGGAAATACTTAAAAAATACAGACAGAAATTTAAATATATAATGGTAGACGAGTATCAGGACACCAACTATGCTCAATATACATTGATAAGGTTTTTAACTCCTCCCCATGACAATATATGTGTAGTTGGAGACGATGACCAGTGTCTTGTTAAAGGTACAGAGATAGAATGTCCCGCCGGACAAAAATCAGTTGAATCTTTCCGAAAAGGAGAAAAATTAAAAAGTTCAACCGGGCACGGAAAAAGCGGTGTGAAAAATATAGATAACATCTCAAAACGGAAATATAGCGGCAGAATTTTACGTATCACAACTAAAAAAGGCCGAGAACTCTGTTTAACGCCAAATCATATAATGTTCGGAAAACTTAAACCAGCCGCCGGACTTTATTACGTATATCTGATGTATAAAAAAAAGTTAGGGTTCAGAATCGGAATTACTCAGGGAGTCAGAAGTAAACGTAAAAGTAATCAAATCGTAAACGGTCTCAGGGTGCGGTTAAATCAGGAAAAAGCCGATAAGATATGGATTTTGAAAACCTGTAAAGAACAAAATAGCGCTATTTATTATGAGCAATATTATGCATTTGAATTTGGCGTTCCGACTTCTGTTTTTTATGTGCAAGGACGTAAGATGGTTTTAGAACAGAAAAAAATAGATAGGTTATTTCATAATATAGATACAGTCTCCCGCGCTCAAAAATTAATGAAAAGTATGGATATTGATCCGCGGTTTCCACACATAACCGCCGGCGGTTATGTAAATAAGCACACAGACCGCAAGATAATAAATTTCACAATGTTCGGCGAAGGCAGATGTTCCGCTGAAAACGTTTGGCATGCGCACAGGATTCAGCTTAACAGTTCGGATAAGAAACTTAAAGAGAAGCTCAATAAAAAAGGGTTTAATGTCCGCCGCGGCAAAAAAAACACATGGAGAGTTGAAACCTCAAGGAAAAATTATGGTGAGGGAATTGAGTTTATTAAAAAATTATTTTCTTGCGGAGGTACAGAGATTGTTAAAAAAGCCAGGATGACTTCAAAAAAGTCATATCTTTATATGCCTGCAGCTCATCTGCGCCCTGAAATGGCTATCCCCGTTTATGAAAATGGTCAGATAAAAGAAGATAAGGTAAAAGAAGTCAAGTCTGAGGATTATGACGGGTATGTATATGATATGTCTGTGCCTGATTTAAGAAACTATATTGCCGGCGGTATTGTTGTTCATAATTCAATTTACAGCTGGCGCGGGGCGGATATAAGAAATATTCTTGAGTTTGAAAAACATTTCAAGGATGCAAAGACAATTAAACTTGAGCAGAATTACCGCTCAACCGGAAACATTTTAAAAGCAGCCCATAATGTTATTAAAAACAATCCTTCGCGGAAAGAAAAAAAACTTTGGACTAAAAAAGAAAAAGGGATGGATGTAAAACATAAAGAGTTTTTCTCAAATCGCGATGAAGCGCGCTCCGTAGTCGCAGAATCCGTAAGGTTGATAGAAGACGAGGGCTACAGCCCGAGTGATATTGCGATATTTTACCGGGTTAATGCCCAGTCAAGATCTTTTGAGGATTCCTTGAGGAAAGCCCGCCTGTACTATAAAATTCTGGGCGGAGTGAAATTTTATTCCAGAAAAGAAGTAAAAGACATACTGGGTTATCTCAAGGTTTTAGTAAATCCAAAAGATGACGTAAGCATGATGAGGGTAATAAACCGTCCACCCCGGGGAATAGGAAAAAAGACAATTGAATTAATAAGAGAGGCAGCCGCGAAAGAAAATCTTTCTGTATATGAATTAATCCGGAACGGGAGCGCAGAATTATCCGAAACTATAAATAAAAAGCTATTTCCCGTAAAGGATTTATTCGGCAGATTAGAAAAGATGCGTAATTCTGCAACCCCTGCCGATCTTGTCAAAGTGGTGATTGAGCTTTCCGGATACCACAGGTGGCTGGATAAAAAAGATGATATCACGGCAAGAAGCAGAATTGAAAATATTGAGGAACTGGTCTCAGCTTTTGCCGAAGAAGAAAATAAAGAAAGGGATATTCAAGAGATTTTAAATGAGATATCTCTGGTATCCGATGTAGATGAGCTTGATTTTGAAAGAGAGTATATAACCTTAATGACTATGCATATAGCAAAAGGACTGGAGTTTAAAGTAGTGTTTTTAACCGGTCTTGAGGAAGATCTGTTCCCGCATTATGATGCTTTAAGCGATCCCACTCAGATGGAAGAAGAAAGGCGTCTCTGTTATGTAGGAATGACGCGCGCAAAAGAGATGCTCTATCTTACAAGCGCATCCCAGAGGATGTTATACGGGCAGACAAGATGGCATATACCGTCAAGATTTATAGATGAGGCGCTTGGCGGCGGAGGGGACGACGGTTTTAAAGAATATGTCTATGATTAAAAGTATTCACAGATGTGAGAGGCTCAGCCTCTCACATGAAGAGAAACATGAAAGACCAAGAATATTTTAAAACAGAGTTTGAATTTTCCGCCGAATGCTTAAATGATTTTTTTGGCTTTCTGTGAAATTTATTTCTATTTAAAATACGCTGTTTTTAATAAGTTAATAAGTTTATCTCCGGCGCCATACTTTAAGTTTTTGGCGTGGAAAAATTTTATCGGACGAGAGATTGTTCCATTTTTTTATATTATACATAGTGACATCATATTTGCGGGATATCTTCCAGAGACTGTCACCCCGCCTAACCCTGTAATATACTACCCTCCGGATTCGTTGATCTATTTCTTTTTTAGTCAGGTATAAATCCTCGTCTTCAAGGGCCGTAAAAGTTTTAACAAACCTTTCGTATTTACCTGCCGGTATTCTCAAAACGTACTCTTTCCCGGGCGGGGTGCACATCTGTTTAAGCTCGGGATTTAAAAGTTGAATTTCCCTGACGGGAGTTTCCGACCAGCCGGCTACATCCCGTAAATCAACGGAATTATTTACCGTATATTCTTTCCACCTGTAAGGGGCGTTGTCAGGATATTTCATACCGAAAAGTTCCGGTTCTTTTATAATAAATATAGCCGCCATTATTTTCGGAACAAAATTTTCTGTTTCCCGCGGAAGATAAAGCTCCCAGTAGTCATACGTCCCCCACTTGCGGATCCTTCTGCTTACTCCGCCCGGACCGTAATTATAAGCCGCCAACGCCATTTCCCACGAACCGAACCGGTTATATAAATTCTTTAAAAACGCTGACGCAGCATAAGTTGCCTTATAGGGGTCCCGCCTTTCGTCCTTCCAGTGATCTATCTTAAGCCCTTCCATCTTACCGGTAGATTCCATAAATTGCCACAGCCCCATTGCGCCCACAGACGACCTTGCGAAAGGATAATACCCCGATTCTATAACCGGAACATAAGCAAGGTCAAGAGGTAGTTCATTATCCTGCAGTATATCCCTTACAAAATCAATATACTTTCTTGAGCGTTCCATCCAGCCGATGAAATACTTTCTGCCCCGGCCGGAAGTATAATATTTTATCCATTTTTCAACTCTTGAATTCCATATAAGAGGAAAAAGGTCGCTTTCCACTATTGATATTTCAGATTTCGGGGCGTGATTGATTTTAATCCTGATAAGCGCTATCC
>JAQICQ010000004.1 GCA_027858455.1 Elusimicrobiota bacterium
GGTACGGGAGAAGATACCTCGCCCGGTATTTGGACAGCATTGACTTTAAGGATCAAGAACAAAGACACGACAAACTACTGGTCAGGCAGCGGATGGGTTCCCGATTCAAATAATTGGCAGAGCGCAACTGTTTATACTTCAAGCTGGACATATTCGGGTGTAAACTGGGTATCGGGTTATGAATATCTTGTTGAAGCATACGCAACGGATAAAGCCGGAAATTCGGAAAGCGTGAACAGTTATACTTTTCTATATGATAATGAAATCCCGGCATCTTTAGTATCTCAGCCCGCAGACGGGAGTTATAAAAATTCCATGGCTAATGTAACCGGTAATGCAGAGGATACTACCTCAAATATAAGAATATCTACTGTAAATGTAGTTGAAGTTGCCTATAAAGGTCTGACTGCGCCTAATACCGGTTACTATGCAGGCGCTTCACCGTGGGTAAGTAAGACGCCTCAATGGTATAATGCAAGTTATAGCCCGGTAACTCTCGCGTGGCAGGCTGACGTTAATCCTTTTGTGGGAAAAGATAATCCTGAAGACGGCAACTATATGGTTATACCAAAAGCTCAGGATTATGCGGGAAATACAGAGGTAGCTTATGATACAGCTACATTTACCTGGGACCTGACAAAACCGACTTTTACTGTAATATCGCCTTCAACGGGGGCAATTATAAGAACTCTTTCGGTAAATTATCGTAATTCAGAAGAACTAAACGCGGGGAAATTAGTTTTTACGGCAGAAACTTCAAGCAATACCGAAGTTGCCGGCTCGACAGATACGTGGCATAGTATGACTTCCGGAGAGAAAAATCAGGGAGAGCATACAACAACATCGTTTAACGACCCCTTAACAGACGGCAACAGATACACCCTTCAGCCGGCCGGTGACGACCTTGCGGGAAATTCCGACAACGGAAGTTATATATATACCGGAATTCTTTATGACGCCACGCCTCCGGTATCTTATGTGACTTATCCCGATAAGAGTTTTCATTCGGATGTTTCTCAAATATCAGGTACTTCTTCCGACCCCGAACCGGGATCCGGCGGCATAACTTCGGGGATTTCTTCGGTTAAAATAACTATAAAATCTACGACTACCGGAAAATACTGGGACGGTTCGGCATGGTCAGGCACCGAGGAGTTCCTTACTGCGACTTTAAGTGTGGCCAATACTTTCTGGTATTATGATATGGCAGTGGACACTTTTACAAACGGAAGAGAATACGAGATAACTTCAAAATCATTTGATAATGCCGGAAGCACTCAAACAACTCCCGACATGATATCATTTATTTACGATGAATCGCTGCCGTCTGTATCAGTAACAAATCCATCTGCAGAGCAGCACTACAGGTCTATTACTTCCTTTGCGGGAAATGCGGACGATGATAAAGAGCTTGATTATGTTGAAATAAGGATTTCATCGGGTTCTACATATTGGGACGGCTCCGGCTGGACGGGTTCGGAAACCTGGCTTACGACGGATAATAATACCTGGGCATATTCTTCCGGACCGTCTGCGGGAGACCTCGGCACAGGAGCAACCTACAAAGTCCGGGCAAGAGCATACGATACGGCGGGCAACGAGCAGCTCTCCGCCGAGATAACTTTTTACGGCGACGTTACAGATCCCGTAACAAAATCTGTCATACCGGCCGGCGAGGCGGCGTATAGTTATGATTTCTATAATCTCTCTTATCTCATAAATAATAATCTTTCGGGAACGGCGTCCGATTCAGGCGCCGGAATAGACAAGGTTGAATTTACACTGCAGAACGAAAATATTTCTGGAAACTATTATGACGGCAGCGATTTTAATTCCGGTTCGCTTGTATGGATTAGTGCATCAGGCACGACGGATTGGTACAAAATTATCTCTACTGATGTCTGGGATAACGGCGGTAAGTATGAACTTATAGCCCGCGCGGAAGACGCTGCTCTTACTGAAAGTGGGAGTACCGGAAATTACGATTTAATATTAAGCACGGCCCACCTGCAGTGCGATTTTGACGCCCCGATGACTTCAGTGATTTATCCTTCCGACAGTTCGGCGCTAAACGAAAAGCCAACTGAAAATGACGGCAATACAGCAATAAGCGGAGATGCAGAGGATTTTCCGGCGGTAAATTCGGGTCTTGCCCAAGTTAAAATAGCCCTTCGCCGCGGTGACGGTGATTACTGGACAGGTGTAGGATGGGGTGTATTAGGTCCCTCATCGTGGAAAGATGTTACGCCAGACCCGGGGCTTGATGCATGGAAGAAAAACTTTGATCCGGCGGCTTTTCCGATTGAGGATACATATAGAATTTATACAAAAGCAAAAGATAATGCTTCTTCCGAAGAGGCGGTATCCTTGAAAGCAACATTTAAATACGATGTTACCGCTCCGACATCAACTGTAACATATCCTGTTGATAACGATTATTATACAACCGGAGACGGTGTAGATACTAAAGTTTACGGCGGTTATGATATGGGGGATTTCAGCGGAGTAACTTTAGTTGAAATTAAGATATCCTCGGGGTCGTACTATTGGACGGGGTCCTCCTGGACGACAACAAATATGTATTCAAATACGCCCGCGACTCTTTATACCTCGTCATGGACTTACGATACTTCGGCTATTACATTAAACGATGCGGTTTCATATAGTGTGACTTCAAAGGTGACAGATGATGCGTCAAATATTGAAACGGCGCCGGTTCCTGTTTCATTTACTTATGATACCACAAAACCGGATACGACAGTAAGTGTTCCCCAAAATAATCTTACTTACGAATATATGAATACTGTCTCGGGGACAGCAGGTGACGCAGTAAGCGGTATAACAACCGCCGGCGGCGGGCAGGTAGATGTGCTCATAAAGAGAAATTTCGGCAATTACTGGTCCTGGGATTTTTCCGGTTCTACCTGGACGTTGGCGGATTCATGGGAAACCGCGACACTTTCAGCAGGGGACTGGTCGCTGGATTCATCAACTATACCTTGGGCGGACGATAAAAATTACAAGGTACAGACCCGGGGAACGGACAATGTAGGGATACTTGAAACATCTTTGCCATCGGCAATATTTAAATATGTAAAACCGGCTACACATCTTACTATAATTGATATGCCTACTTCAGTTACCGCGGGCGATTCAAATGTTATAACAGTCCGAGCTTTAAATGAAGATAGCAATATTGCTACGGCCTACTCTTCAACGGTAACTTTTACTTCCGACGACGGGAAATCGGATTTTCCGGTTAATTATCATTATACCACAACTGACGCGGGAGAGCATGTCTTTGCGGGAGAGCCGGTGATTCTAAGAACCGCGGGCAGTTTCTATATCCAGGTTTCTGATAATGAAAACGGCGACATCACTCCGGATTCGATTAATGTAGATGTTGACTGGGGCGGAGTATCAAAATTTGTAATAGACCCGATAACTATCAGCGACCCGTCAACGGCAGGGGTCCTACAATCTCCGAAAGTTACGGCTTACGATGAAATTTTTGCGCCTAACGGTAATATTGTAAAAGACTATGACGGAGATGTAGAGTTCTTATCTACTGATGGCACGATGAGCAAGGGCAATGGTCTGCCGTCTAACTATACGTTTACAACCGATGAAGACGGTGTTCATACGTTTAATTCCGGCGGTGGAGAACTTTTTATGAAATCAACCGGCACCTATAATATAACGGTCCGTGATGTTTCAACGCCAACTATAACAGGCCAGATAACGGGTATTGACGTCAACCCTGGAGCCCTGTCCGGATTTAGGGTTACAGGTCTTCCTGATCCGTATACTGCCGGAACTTCTACAAGCATAAACGTAGAAGCAGAAGACCAATTTTCTAACAGAAAGACCGACTATGCGGGTACCATTCAGTTTATAACGGGAGACGGCCACGCATCTTCCGAGCTGCCTTCTAACTATATTTTTACTACTATAGGAGGCGCAGCCGATGATGGGCTTCATCAATTTAATGGCACTACATCGACCAATACCGTAACGCTCGTTACAGCTGGACCGCAGTATGTGAGAGTGGAAGATACAATTTCGCTTAAAAAAGGAACGCAGACCGTTACCGTTGAGGCTGCTGTATCAGATCATTTCGAGGTAACAATGACTACAAATGTTACTGCGGGCGTCTCGAAAGATGTTACCGTAAAAGCAGTGGATACTTACGGAAACCTGCAGACCGGATATGACGGTGAGCTTGTAAGTTTCACGTCGGATAATTCAAACTATACAACTGACGGAAACGGCACGGTTAATAGCGGAGAAGAAACTTTTACAACATGGATAACATTAAAAGCTGCGGTGGCCTCATGTTATCTAAAAGCCGCCGACGCTGACAGTAGTCCAAATATAGAAGGCCAGCAAAGTGGCATCAAAGTTACGGCAGATAATGCTACCCAGCTGACAATTTCCAATATGTCGTCAGAGGTGGATGCCGGAGCCGCAAATGTCATTACTATAAATGCCAAAGACCAATATAATAATATAGATGTCTCTTTTAATTCTACGGTAACATTTCATACCGGAGGAACAGACACCTCGGCAACAGTTGACGGGTTTGTCGTGCCTTCGACAAAGACAATAACTTCGGGCGCTGTAGTTGCAAATGTTAAATTTATTACCGCGGGAACAGGAAGAGAGTTATGGGTATATGCCGCGGGAGTAAGTTCGGCCTCAAAGACAAATATTAAAGTTAATCCTGCCACAGCCGATTCATTTCAGGTGGTTCTGCCTGATTTGACCGGCGGCGCGGTAACGGACGACAAAGCCATGGATATGGTGGTAACGGCCCTGGATCAATACGGCAACACCGCTAAAAACTATTATTCTACAGTAACCTTCTCCTGCGACGCTGATAACTTCTCACTGCCTTCGGATTACATATTTAACTCCACAACGGATCAGGGGGTTCATACTTTTACGGGCGGAATAACAATTTATTCTACAAATACAGGCGCCGGCTGGAGTGTAAACGCCGAGGATTTTAATAATGCCGCAATAAACGGTTCAAAGACCGGCGTTAAAGTTCTTCTTCCGCCGTCTTCAACTATTACGATGCCGCTGTCAAACTCAAGATATTATCAGTTACCGATTGCTTCGGGAACAGTTCTGCCTCATGATTCAAGCTATGCGACGGTGACGGATGTGAGGATGTCTTTAAAATGTGATGATACAGTAGGTCCTGCCGGCAGAGTAACTCAATACTGGCGCGGCGGTGTTTCGTGGGGCGCCGAGAAATGGCTGGCTACACCGTTTACGGCAAGCGCAGGGACATGGACAAGAGTTCAGGGTAGCGGAGACCTTCCGACATGGACGGTTAATGCCGACGGCAACGCCAAGTATTATTTTAAGATAAAAAGTTATGATACTCTCTACGGCACAGAGACTACAAAAGGGCCGTTTATGTTTATTATAGATACCGGTAAACCAGATACACTTATAGAGACACCCGCTGATGGAAATAATTATGCTTCAATAAATACAATTGACGGTACGGCTTCTGACCCCGGAGGCAGTGATATCAGTTCGGTAATAACTAAAGTTGAGATACAGATAAGTTATTTAGATGTCGCGACTACTTATTATTATGATGCCGCGGGTTCTACTTTTACTTCCTCCAAATGGATAAACGCTGTGGCTTCTGACGGTAATTATGATTTGGAAAGTGAAAACTGGTACTGGGATTCTTCGGGTATCTCCTGGAAGAGCAATCAGGATTATACCATTAAATCCAGGACGTATGACAATACCGGCAACGCCGAAATTACCTATGACGAAATTACGGTTACTTACGATACCGGTGTGCCGGATTCTGATATAGACAGTCCCGCTGACGGTGCCGTGTCAGACAGTCTTTCTCAAATTGGCGGTACTGCCGAAGATACTCAGGGCATAGGTTATGTTAAGGTGAGAATAAGAAGAGGGGCGGGAGAATACTGGGACGGTTCAGGATGGGTAGCAGAGACATGGCTTTCAGGAGCTTCAGGTTCCTGGGGGAATTCATCTGTAAACTGGACATTTAGTATTCCGGGCAGCCCGTTTACACAGGATACAACATATTACTTTACTTCCCGTTCTACCGATACCGCCGGCAATACAGAGACTGCTTTAACCGAGAGAGAATTTATTTATGATACAACAAATCCGACAACGACTGTAACAAATATTTCAAACGGCGACGATAAGAACTGGACATTTACTGATATTACAGGAACTTCCTATGACCTTCATCAGGTTACAAACGTGCAGGTGTCATTAAGAAGAGATCCGGATGTCTGGTGGAACGGTTCCGGATGGGATTCAGCGTTTGCAAATATGCAGTGGGTTGATGCGGCAACTTCCGATGGTTATCTTAACTGGACGGTTTCAGGCATAAACTGGGAAGACGGCAGAAATCATCAGATATGGGTAAGGGTATATGACGAAGCGGGGAACAAGACCGCATATAAATCAGATACTGACTCGGATATAGAACTGAATCAGAACTATTTGTTACAGTTTCAGTATGATGAATCTACGCCCACAGCAAACGTTGAATATCCTGTAAATACATCCTCATATAATACTAAAATCCAGACTTTTACGGGAACAGCAACAGATTATCCGACACCAAATAGTGGTGTCAGTATAGTGAAATTAAAAATCACCCGAGATAACGGAGATTACTGGGATGGTTCAATTTGGGGCGGTGAGATATCAAGGTTTGCCGATTATCCTGCCGGGCCGGATGACTGGCAGTACGGCATAAATACCGGTGATTTAAATACTTTCTATGAAAATAATGAAGAGACATATTATATAAAAACCTATGCAAAGGATAATGCCGGAAATGAAAGTACATATATACTTGATACGACATATTATTATGATGTTGTTAAACCAACATCTTCTATAGATTATCCTGTTGACGGTCAGTACTATACTGCCGGCGACGGAGTGGATACCGAAATATCCGGCGGCCATTACGACGGGTTTACCGGCATAGATTTTGTAAAGGTTAAGGTTTCTTCAGGGGCGTATTACTGGAGCGGTTCTTCATGGACAACGACGGATATGTATTCTAATACAGATGCGACTGTCCATTCTTCTTCCTGGACTTATTCGGCTCCGGATCTTCCGTCCTGGGACGATGCCGCGGTTTATAATATTACTACTTTTGTAAAGGATAAAGCAGGTATGGTTCAAAATTCTACTCCGACAGTTTCATTTACTTATGATACCACCGAACCGGTATCTTTCATGGCTATACCTCAAGATGGGTTAATGTATGAGGCTATGGATATTGTAAAGAGTTCTGCGACAGACGCGCTTTCGGGGGTATCAACTATAGATATTTCTATTCAGCGCCTTACGGATAATTGGTACTGGAACGCAGTTAATTCTACATGGACGGTTTCGGTGGTTTACAATACAACGACTATAAACAGCGGATTTTACGAGCTGGATACTTCAACAATTGAATGGGTCAATAATGTTAATTACAGGGTGACTTCAAAAGCAAGTGATAATGTCGGTATAGCCGAAACCGGATTAGCCGATGAATCAAGAGCTGATTTTACATTTGTAAAACCTGCGGTGGAATTCTCACTTGAAGATTCCGGAGGCAGTGATCTTGAAGGATATAATACTACTGCGGGTCAGCAGTTTGATGTTAGGGTAAGAGCGCTTAACGAGGACGGAACTCCCGCTCTGGCATTTAATAAAACAGTGACTTTTACAACATCGGACACATCCGGTGAATACACATTGCCGGGTAATTATAAATTTGATGTAAGCGACAGCGGGGTGAAGGACTTTGATTTTGCTACTTCTACCGGAATTATATTAAAAGATTCTGACCCGCAGACTCAGTGGGTCAAGGTAGAATGTGTAGAGGGCGCGCCGCCTGCATCAGATACGGATAACCTTACGGTTAAATGGGATAAAGCAGACCATTTTAAAGTTACAAATATACCCGCAGGTGTAACAGCAGGCGATAAAATTTCACCGACTGTAACGGTCTATGACGGTATATGGGGCAGCGACGGAAATGTAGTTAAGGATTACCGCTACGATGTTGACTTCTTAAGCGATGATACTCAGGCGACATTACCTACTTATACTTTTACTTCCTCAACCGACCAGGGTGTTCATACTTTTAATGCAGGCGGAGGAGAACTTGTTCTTAAAACTACCACAGAAAGCGGCTGGTATGTAAGAGGCAGGGATGTTTCAACGACATCAATATACGGTGAAGTTACAGGCATTACTGTCGGCCCCGCCGGATTAGATCATTTTGCAGTAAGCGGCCTGCCGGATCCGTATACCGCAGGTATATCTACCGGTCTTATTGTAGAAGCGCAAGATGTCTATAATAATACCAAGACTGATTATTCGGGAACCGTGACAGCAACCTCGGCCGATACAGGCGCCTTATTAGAGCTGCCCGCTTCCTATACTTTCACAACTATAGGCGCCGGTGCCGATGGCGGCATACATCAATTTAAAGGCGCAACTTCAACCGATACAGTACATCTTGTTACCGTTGGAAGCCAGTATGTTAGATATTATGATTCAAGTTTTTCAGATAAGAGAGGAAAACAGACAGTAACGGTTGAGCCGGCGACAAGAGACCACTATATTGTTTCTATGTCCACAAACATAAATGCCGGAAATTATAACAGCATTACCGTTACCGCGAAAGATCTATTTAATAATACCGACACCAATAATACCGACGCTATACAGTTTCAGACTGATAATCCGGCTTATGACCTGCCGGCGGTTGGTGCCCAGCTTGTAAGCGGCCAAAAGACATGGACCGGCGCCTCGGCCGTAATGCTTAATAAATCTTCATGGACCCCGACAGGACAACTGACGGATCCGTGGAAGGTTTCTGCGGCATGGACGGGGAACCCGGGATTAATAAACGGCACGGCAACCGGGATTTTAGTCAACCCGAAACCGGCTGATAATTTTAAAGTCAGCGGGATACCGAGTCCGTTTAATCCTCCCGACCACGGAGGCAGCAACGGTTTTTATGTGACCGCGCAGGATGAATACGATAACAGAGATGTTAATTATTCTTCAACTATAACCTTTACTTCGAATAACGGCAACTGGACGGTCTC
>JAQICQ010000033.1 GCA_027858455.1 Elusimicrobiota bacterium
CGGATGTCGGGGCAAAGATGAACTCGGGAATTATTGTTCCCACAATTGATTTCTGGGCCCGGGTGGATGGTGTCCTTTATGCGCCGTTTGTTTACAGCACAAACTATATACCTTTCAGGCTGCCGGGAAAGATTCACGCCGGGGTCAATATAAAGGCGCTTATGAGGTCCCGTTATGAAAGGAAAAGGATGAGTATAATGGATTTCTCTGATTTTGATATAGACTCGGATGACCTCAAACCCGGCTATGGTTTCGGCTGGGACTGGGGAGCGCTTTACGAATACAGCGACAGTTGGGATTTCTCTTTTGTAATAAAAGATTTCCTCTCTTCGCGCATATCCTATTCAAACGGTAATGCAGAAGTTATTGTTCCGGAAGTTAATTTTGGGGCGTCGTATAAATTAATGGAGCCGTTAACTCTTACTGCCGATGTGAGAAATTTTAAATTTGAAGATACCTATAAATCTACATTTTTCACTAAATTATATCTCGGCGGCGAGTATAGTTTAGGCTGGCTTTTGAAATTACGAGGCGGTTTTTATCAGGGGTATCCTTCTTTTGGAGTAGGGCTTTTAAATATTATTGATTACTCTTTTTACGGAAGAGAATTGTCCCGCTATCCGGGTTTAAATCCCGAATGGAACCACGCGCTCTCTCTTAAAATAAGATTTTAATAATGTGAGAGGCTGAGCCTCTCACATATTTAAAAAAGTTATTGTGAATAAATATTTTAATCTTTTCAGAAAGGCCGGACGATTATCTCTTTTTGTATTATTTACAGCTGTTCTATTTATAGTCACGCTAAAACCAAAAAATTGTTATGCAGTTCAGTCAATAAACGGCCGGCCCGGCCCGGTTGAATTTGTAAACAGGCCGGAAGGTATAACAGTTCAGCAGTTTAAAGATGCGCACGCCGGTACTGAGACTGTCGCAGTAATACTTGTTGATTTCAGCTCTTCGGGTTCCGGGACCTCCGGAGAAATTACTATGACAGAAGAAGATATAGATAATATAGAATCCTATTTTAATACAGGCCCCAAAAACTTTGAGGATTACTATGAAAAAGTTTCTTACGGTGACTTTATACCAAAAGTCACGTTTTCTGTAAAAGGCGGCACAAGGAGCACGCTTGACGGGATAAAATCCACTCATCCTTTTACTATGCCTTTCTCAATGGCCTTTTACGGTCAGGATAGTCAGAATTCCCTGGAAACTTTAATAAAAGACGCGCTCAATGTTTCTTCGATAAACAATAATGACTATGATTATGTTGTAGTTGCTCATGCCGGCTACGGCAACGAGTCGACGGACCCGGAGGATCCGGGGAATATATGGTCGGTGTCTGTGGGGTTTGCCTCCGGCCCGGAGAATGGATTTACAACCGGGGCTGTAATTCCCGCCCGCGAGGCCGGCGAATTGTCGCCTTTCGGGGTGATATGCCACGAGTTCGGTCATCAGCTGGGCCTGCCTGATTTATATGATACATATACCGGCGTCTCAGTTTTCGGTCCTCTGGCTCTTATGGATTCGGGTGTCTGGAATGATGACGGAAAAACTCCTCCTCATCTTTGCGCGTGGAGTAAGATTGCCGAAGGCTGGCTCACACCGGCAGTGCTGGGGGAGGAAAAGTCGGGGGTGGTAACTTACAGCTATTTTGACATCTCGGCGGATGTTTCGGCGGAATTTTCGGGAGCCAGTACGGTTAAAAAGATTTATGTTCCCGGTAAAACTACAGAATATTTTCTTCTGTCTTACAGAAAAGAAGGCGGCACTTATGATAATGCAGATTATAATTCCGGGCGGACGATTAACTGGGGGCCGCTTATAGAGCATGTGGACGAAACAGTAGGATCAGTGGCGGAGAATACAATAAATAGTTCTTTTTATTCTCATCCACGCGTCTATGCCGTTA
The DNA here is from genome assembly GCA_027858455.1 of Elusimicrobiota bacterium. Taxonomy (GTDB): domain Bacteria; phylum CG03; class SLGR01; order SLGR01; family JAGXOG01; genus JAGXOG01. The sequence goes on from JAQICQ010000033.1 coordinate 1,913, forward strand.
CCGGTGGGGGGTGGGATATAACCGAGACATTTACGGCACCGTATTCAAATGCGCATGACGGAACAATTACAGGGATAAATATATATGATTTCAATGAGTTTCCCGACCATCTTACCTATAGTTTTACTATCGCTGAATTTACAGCCGGAAAAGGTTTTATAGAAAAACCGTTAAATTTTCCCAATCCTGTTAGGGGGTCGGATCTTAAAACAACGATATCTTTTAAAGTCAAAAAACCCGATAACGACAGGTCGGTAAGAATATATACTCCGGCGGGTTCTTTAGTTAAAAGCATAGACAAAGAGTTAATCATATCGCGTTATGTGCAGGATAACGAAGTTGTATATCAGGCGGACTGGAACCTTAATAATGAATCCGGCCGGCAGGTAAGTTCGGGAATATATTTCTATCATGTAGAAGCCGGTTCTAAGAGTGACTTCGGGACAGCGGTTCTTATCAGATAATTCTGGATTTAATCATCATGAAGATTCCGCCCGCGAAAAAAACTATATTTGCCGACCATGCCCCTATAAAAGGCGGCAGAATTCCGTTTATTCCCATTGACCTTCCCACTGATAGCGCCCCCCAGTAGATAAAACTTATTATCAGGGCAAAAAAGAAGCTGATTGTCATGCTGTGAATGCCTTTAAAAAGGGCTATGGGGATTCCCAAAACAAGTATTATTGTGCTGGCAAAAGGAAAAGCTATTTTGTAATGATAAAGCACCTCTTCGCGCCGTGTGGATATGCCGCTTCGTTTCATTCTTTTAATATAGCGGGACAATTCAGGCAGGCCCATTTTGTGTGGTTCTGTAACGGGCCTTTTAAAATCCCCCGGAGTTTCGCTTAAAGAAATATTGAGGCTCTTAAATTCATCGTATTTGACAACTTCGCCTGCGCGGTCTTTCGAAAAAGTCCGCACGGAACCGTTCATAATATTCCATGAGTTATTTCCGGAATAAACTGCTTTTTGAGCTATTATCAATTTTTTTTCCAAAAAAGTACCGGGATAATATTCTGTTAATTTTAAACCGGTCATAGTTTCTTTTTCAAAACGGTCTATAAAATATATTTTTGAACCTTCGCCCATATATATTATATCTAAACGGTATTTTTGAGGTTTTCTGGGAGTGTTGTTTTTTATCCTTTCAAAAAGTTTGTCTGCGGCCGGTTCTGTCCGGGGCACTATTGTTTCGTTAATGATTCCCGTTGATAAACTAACAAAAAGCGACAAAACAAAGAGGGGGAAAAAAACCCGGATAAGTTTTATCCCCGAACTTTTTATTGCGGTTATTTCGTTGTTCTTGTCCATGGTTCCCAGCGACAGAAGGACGCCTATAAGCATAGCTACCGGGGTTATTGTTGTCAGCCACTGCGGAAGGCGCAGGGAGAAATATTTTATAAGGATACCCAGCGGGGGCTTATATTTTAAAAAAGTATGGAGAAAATCAAAAAAATGAGCGATTACCATAATAAAAAGAAAAGCAATAAGCCCTCCGGCAAATGGTTTAATAAAATTTTTTAATATGTACTTTTTTACGATTTTCATCTGTAATTGCTTTTATAAAGCATATAAAGACCTGTTCCGCCGGCTATTATATTAGGTAGCCACACCCCCAGAAATGGATTGATATACTCATTAAATGCCATCTTGATTCCTCCCACCATCATGAGATAATATACGGCAATTGCACCCAGACTTATTGCTATACCTGCGGATTTTCCTTTATTTTCCGCCCTTAGACCGAGAGGTATTCCAATTAAAATTAAAACCATGGATGCTCCCGCCAGCGCGCCCCGCAGATGATAGCGTGTAGCTAGTTTATGAGTATTAAGGTTTTTTGCTTTAAGGCGCCGTATCTCTTCTGATAGTTCCGTGCCGGTCATGGAAGCAATATTTTTGCTTACTTTAACTAAATTGTCGGGAAACTTTATTTTTAATTCATATTTATCAAATTGCATATTGCTTAATTTGTCTTGTCCTTCTTCGGTCAGGTATTTAATGCTGCCATTTGTGAGAGTTAAGAATACATTACCGGAGATGTCCGAGGCCCAGTTACCTTTGCGGGCGTTTATTGATACGGCCGGTTCGTTCTCTCCGGCGTCTTTATGTATCATTATTTCGCCCAGTGTTTTATTTTTCCGGTTAACCTTGTAAGCAAACAGGGTGTAGGGCTTAATTTCAATTAAGGTGTTAGCTTCCAGCCGTAGGGCGGGAGATTTAAAGGCCAGCTGCATAAACTTTTTTCTGAATTCATACTGCGATTGCGGAGCGATATAGTAATTAAACGGAAACATAAGCACGGTAAGAATTAGGGTTGCCGAGAGTATGGGCATGATAACCGGGAAAAGGGTGCTGCCCGAAGTCCTTATCGCTGTAACTTCGCTGTCGCCGGCCATTTTTGAACAGGTCATTATTCCTGCCGCCACCACGCTCATAGGCATAGCCAACGCGAAAATTGTAGGAAGAGAGTAGAGCACAAGTGTAAATACAGTTGCTGTGCCTACACCTTTTGTTATAATTAGCGTAACCAGCTGAAAGATTTTGTCCATCATAAGTATAAAGGAAAACAGCATTAGGCTGAGTAATATATTGGTGCTATACCTTTTTGTTATGTATTTTGTGAATATTTTCATGAAAACTATTATATAATTAATTCATTTAAAATAAAACCGGCGTAATTTTTAAACCGAAAATACATTTAATTGATAAATAATCATATTTGAATTATAATTATAATAATTTGACTGTTAAAAATTAATTTTTTAGTTCCAGCCTACTGATAAAATATTTGGTATTTTTTAAATAGATGATTAAATAAAAGCTTAAAAGAAATAATGTTTTTTATGCGTAAGATTTTTTTTACAATATGTTTGTTGGCAATAATAGCGCCGGTAAAGGGGGAAGAGCTCTCTCTTATCGACGATGAGGCGCTAGAGGTATTTGAACTTAAGAAATCTTCAGGGGTATTGCCTTCAGAGGAGCTTCTCAAGTTTATCCGGGAGAGAGACCTTCTGGAGTTTGACTCCGAAAGCTTTAAAGAAATTATCCGCCGGAAGGAAAGCGGGGACTATGTTGAACCCGAACAGGCTACCTATGATATGGACAAATCTACCGCCTCTGCCGATATTCCGCAGGAACTTCCCCAGGCGGAAGTAGAACTACCCTACCAGACAAGGATGAGCATTACCGGCCAAAAATCCATATCGGTAAAATACGGCAATGTCTTTTATTCGGGGTCCGAAGAAGAACGGACTGTTTCGGGTGTGCCCGGCGGAACCACTAAGGGATTTGAGATGGATCAGGAGCTTAAAGTTAGGATAAAGGGTAAAGTCGGTGAAAAGATTACCGTAAATGTTGATTATGACGATACACAGCCGGCATATAATGAAGAAGCAAGAAAGATCTCGGTGCTCTATAAGGGCGATCCCGACGAGATTATACAGGAAGCAGCCTTCGGAGATGTTAACTTAAGCATACCGTCAACGAAGTTTGTGGGCTATTCTAAAAAGGTTTTCGGAGTCAGCATCAAGGGAAGTTACGATAAACTGGATTTTATGGCTATAGGGTCACAAACAAAAGGGCGGACGGATGTCAAAGAATTTACCGGGAAGACGACTTTTACGAAAAAAGACATAAAAGATATCAACTATATGCGCAGAAAATATTACAGCATCGACCTTGATACAGCTGTTTCCCGTATTCCGATAGAGGCAGCTTCGCTTAAGATATATGTTGATGACAAGGATGTAAGTAATATAGTTGAAAACAATGAATCTACTATGACCGTTACTTATTTTAATTCAACAGCGACCTACAAGGGATATTTTTATCAGCTGGTCGCCGGCCGCGACTTTACATTTGACAATAAAGATGGCGTAATAACTTTTGAACATTCAATTCAGGAAGACTATGTAATAGCCGTTGAATATAAATATGACGGGGGGAATAAAGAAGTCGGATATCTCTCAGGGAAACCGGCAATACTTAAAGATGAAAAAGAAACCCTTAATTATGAAATAAAAAATATTTATAATTTAGGCGCTTCAAGAATCATAAGGGATGATTTTGTAATTAAATTTCTGAATCTGAACAGGGAAGAAGTAAGCATCCCCGACGGAACATACAGAATAGATTACGACCAGGGAATACTTGAATTTACCGAGCAGACGCCGTTTTATGATTCGTCCCGGTCCGGGGGTTACAATAACGGAGGGTATCAAGACATATACGATAACACCGATCCTAAGAATCACTATGTTATATATGTCGAGTATAAGAAAAAAGTAAGGAATTATTATCTGAGGCCGAATATTTTAAGAGACAGTGAACGGGTTATTTTAGACGGCCATATTTTAATCCGGGGGAGTGATTACGTACTTGATTATCCGTCCGGGTTTCTGACATTCTTAAATCCCGAGGATATAGATGAGACGACTGCAATAGAAGTAACTTACGACTATATGCCTTTTGGGGGGCTTTTTAATGAAACTCTTGTGGGGTTAAGAGCGAAATATAATTTTACCAATAATCTTTTTTTAGGCGGGACGATGCTTTATAACTGGTCAAGCGCAGGCGCGGAGATTCCCGATGTTACTTCAACCCCTCAAAGTAATATGGTTCTCGATACGGATTTTAGTTTTAAAATTCCTAAATCCAGGTTTTTCCCGCTTCCTACCTCTATAAGCGGTGAGGCAGCCAGAAGCATTTACAACCCAAACACCCTCGGTAAAGCAATGATAGATAATATGGAAGGGGTAAAACAGGAAAGAGCGGTATCTTCCGATGCTGATTCATGGCAAGTCGCAGCTACTCCTACAGGGCAGGATTCGGGGCCCTCCTGGGTCTCTCTTTCCGACGAAGATATATATATAAGCGAAATAAATAAAAAAGTAGAGTCGGTTAATGACGAAAAATTAAAGGTTTTATATATGGAGTACAGTCTTCCTTCGTCCTCGGAAACTGAAGCATCAATAGTTAATGTAATATCCCGCCGGGGAGTTGATTTAAGTGATAAGAACAACATCGAGTTATGGGTTAAAGGAGACGGCAGAGGGACTCTTATGCAGCTTGATTTCGGTAATATAGACGAAGACGCCGACAATACAGGCGAGATTAAAACCGAGGATAGAAATAATAACGGCACACTTGATTTGGGGGAAGATGCCGGGTGGAAATATTTATATAACGGAAGCACTTATACAATAGGCGCAGATAACGGCCGTATAGACACAAACGACTTAGACGGCGACGGTTTTCTGGATCCGAAAGGAACTCTTAATTCATCAGATGAAGCTCTGCTGGCAGTTAACTGGACGGGATGGAAGAGGATAATAATTCCGAGGGGCGGCGATGATGCTGACTGGGAGGCCGTAAAACATGTCCGAGTTACTTTAAAAGGTAAAGGGAGCGGTGAAATTGCAATAGCTTCTTTTGAAATAGTAGGCAACAAATGGCAGGTGGGCAAAGGTTCTGTCACGGTAAAAGCAGTAAATAATTACGACAATGATGACTATATTACGCCGCTTGACATGAGTATTTATGAAGATATTTACAATTCTGTCGGAGGAAGCGGACTGGAGAAAGAACAGGCCCTTGAAATTAATTACGACCCTCTGCCTGCGGGAGCCACCGGGTATGTCTATACAAAACTTGCCACCGCAGTTGATTATTCAAAACACAAAAAGATTAATCTTCTTATATACGGTGATGGCAGCGGAGTTGATTATCTTCTTGAGTTTGGCGCGGGGAATAACCTCTTTATAAAAAAAATAAGGTCAAATTTTATCGGTTGGAAAAAGTTCACTTATAAAATACCTGACGATTTTACCGAGTCGGGAAACCCGAGCCTGACTAATATCAAGGAGGTGAGGCTGGGGGTAGTAAATAATACTTCCGGGTCAAAGACGGGAAAGGTCTGGTTTAACGAGGTATATCTTTCAAATCCCGGAAAGAGGACGGGGACCGCATTATCCGGTAAAGTTAATTCTTCAATTCCGGGACTTCTTGATTTCGGCGGTTCTTACCGGAGCGTGGATAGAAATTTCCAGACTATTACCACACCCCCTAAAAATCAGGACAATATAACTTATTCTGTTGATGCTAATCTTAAGGCGGTTCCGTTTATGCCCGTGTCGGGAAGTTATACCGAAAGTGAAGTTGTCACTCCCGCCGAAAGGATAAAGCCGGGGGAATTTAACCCGTATTTAAGCGCGGACGACGCGGGAAAAGTAACAAAAAAAACAAGCAAGTTAAATTCTTCTCTCAACATAAAACATCTGCCTGATATTAAAGGCAGTTATTCCAGGACTGAAACTAAATCAAATTTTACGGGTAAAAATGAGGACGGGCTTAATTACCGCGGAGATATTTCTTACACGCTACCGTTTACTCTTTTAGTATTGCCGAAAAACATAAGAGGGTATTACCGGAATACAGATAATTACATAACGTATAAAGATTATAAGAGAGCGGAAAATCCCGCCGGCGGGTTTGAAAATTATTTTGAAAACACAATAGAATATTCAGGAACGGCGGATATTAATTTTTTAAAAGTGCTGACCTTAAAACCTTCATATAAAAAGAACGAGAAAGATAAAGAATGGGAATTTTACAGCGGCCCGTTTAAAGAGACTAAAAAAAGATGGCCGTGGTCAAGGTCGCAGGGTACGGATTTAAATACCCGGCTGAATATACTCAGCTGGTTTAGTCCGCAGGCCGGCTACTCTGTTAATATTGCCGAAAATTATAACTACACAAAATCACCGGGAAATTTTTCTCTTCGTGCGGGCAACAAGGATATAAGCCGAAATTTTAGTTTAAATACCAACGCCAGCCTTCCGGTTAAAAAGATATTGCCGTTTATCAGGCCGCTGGATACATTGAATTTAACCGGCAACATGAACTTTGACAGAGGGGAGACATATCAGAATATAGAAAATGATTTCTATGTTTTTGATAAGCTGGATCAAAGATACGAGCTTTCTCCGGCCACGCCGACAGCCCGGCTGGTTTCTCTCAGCCGTAAAAATTCAAAAACATATAAAGCGGATTGGCAGCCGATGGAATTTTTAAATATAAACAAGGGTTTTTACAATATGTTCGGCGGTATGAGGACAAGAACTACCTATAACCGGAATGAAACCATAAAAGAAAAGACAGGCACAGTATTAAAGAATGTTACTCAAACCTGGCCGGATATAAGCATAGATTACGGCAGCATAGATAAACTTTATCTGAGCAGGAATTTTTTAAAAGACATAAGATTAAAAAACAATTATCGGTTTAAGGAAGCCTTTTCCTATTCAAACGGGGTCGGGACTATCAGAGATATAAATATAAATTACGGTGCGGATTGCAGGGTTAATATTTTTAAAGATTACGATTCTCTTTTTCAGTATTCTAAAGGTTGGCAGAAAAAATTTGATCTTCAGCAGGGCCATTGGACGACTTACAGCGAGAATACTGATTACAGCGGCCAGATTAAATTTGTGCTTAAAAAATACTGGAATTTAATAGCAAGATATTCTCAGAAAAACATCCGCAAGGAGGCTTACAATTCAGAGGATCCGCTTACCGATTCAAGAGTATATACTCCCAGCCTGCAGTTTAACGCGAATATAGATATGCCTACTGATATTAAAATACCTTTCAGCGATAAAAAAATTAAACTTGCAAATAAATTAAGGGTGAACGGGGAACTTAAAGCGGATTTCAGCCGGAGTGTTCTTAATATAGATAAAGACAATACAGATAAATATTTATTTAACGCGTCGGCGGGGATGGACGTTTCCAGCAATATAAGATTTACAATGGGAACAGGGGGGCAGTATCTTTATAACCGGGTTAAGGAAGAAAACAGTTATTTTGCATTCCATTTTAATTCGGATATGGTCATAAGATTTTAATTTAATATTAATAGGAATTTTATTTTTTAAAATAGCAAGGAGATGAAGAAGTGAACGCTGACATAAGGCAGGAGGAGTTGAGTAGCGTTAAAAGAAATATCCTAAATGGTTATTTCTTAGCGACCAAAGGAAGTGCCATGTTCGGTGCGGAGCACACTTGTTCCAGCGACTGAATGGCATTTTTTTCTCATTTTCGCCCGTAAAAGCGGGTTCCGAGGCCGGCGCGCCGAAATCCGAAAAAGAATATTTAAATGGGACGGGTCTAATTAAATTTATAGTTTTTTTGTTTGAGGATATAAAACAAATTCTATATTTTAAAAAAATATTGTAAGAGGAACTAATTTAATACTATAAAGATTTTTTTCCTAATAGTATTGATTAGGGATAATAAGGGAAAGAATCTGCTTTCCCTTATGGGGTG
>JAQICQ010000051.1 GCA_027858455.1 Elusimicrobiota bacterium
CGCCTGAATTAGACAGGGTTGTCCTTAAGGCGCTCGAGAAAAAACCGTCTAAAAGGTTTAATACCGCCCGAGAGTTTAAAATTTGTCTTAATTCGGCAAGTCAGCAGCCGGTCAGAACAAAAAACATTAAATGGGAGATTATTGTCATACTGATCCTCCTGGCGGTATTTGGGATAATTCTTTTTAACCTGGTAAAAGTTCTTGCGGCTTAGAGACAGCATTTTTGTTAATTGAAATTTTCTCAGTTATAAGTTATAATTGTTCATAAATTGAACATGACAGATATAAGTAAAAAAGAGTTAAGGGTTATAGACGTTCTCGCGGGACAAAAGGCGGGACAAAAGTCGGGGCAAGAGGAAATATCCCAGCGCGACATTGCCGGCAGGACGGGTATGTCTTTGGGGCTTGCCAATATTCTCATAAACCGGCTTATTAAAAAAGGGTATGTAAAGGCAAAAAAGTTAAGCGCGAGAAAAATTATATATATAGTAACCCCGAAAGGGTTTAAACAGAAAGCCCGCCGCAGCTACAGATTTATGAAAAAAAATCTTTCTGTAATCCTTAAATTAAAAGAGGCAATCGCAGAAGAAGCAGAAAAGAAACATAAACTGGGGAAGAGAATTTTTATCGTTACGGGAAACAGCGAGCTTGCCGATATAACAGAGATGGTTTTAAGGTCTCAGGAATTAAAAGATAGTGTGATTAAAAGGGAGTATGAAGGATTTAAAGCTAATAAAGATACGGCAGTATTTGACAGTTCGGATAAAAGGGCGGATAAAAATAAAGGAAAGAGCACAGGTGCTTATCTTAAGGCGGGCGCTTATGTTGATATAAGGCAGAAAGCGCAGGAATTATACGGAGGCGAATATGAATTTTAAAAAACTCAAAAAAAAGATAGAAGAAAAAGATATTAAATTAGGTATAGTGGGACTCGGTTATGTCGGGCTCCCCCTTGCGGTTGAGTTTGCCCTGTCCGGCATTAAGGTAACGGGGATAGACCTTTCTGCCGAGAAAGTAAAACTTTTAAATTCTGGGAACTCTTATATACAGGATGTAAGTTCTAAAGATGTAGCCGCCATAGTTAAAGACGGCACTCTTACGGCGGTAACTTCATTTGAAAAGATAAAAGAGCAGGATGCGGTAATTATATGCGTTCCTACGCCGCTCAGGAAAACCCGCGACCCCGACCTGTCATTTGTAGTCGGAGCGACGCGTTCAGTCGCCGAGAATCTTTCCGAAGCCACGCTGGTTGTGCTTGAGTCAACGACATATCCTGGAACCACAAAAGAGATACTCCTCCCGGCTGTCGAGGAAAAAGGGTTTAATTGCGGTGAGGATGTTTTTATTGCTTTCTCGCCTGAAAGAGTTGATCCGGGAAATAAAGAATACGGTATTAAAAATACCCCCAAAGTTGTAGGCGGCATCGACGAAAAATCCCTCCGCCTGGCAGAGGAGATCTATAAACTTGCGCTGGATAAGGTGGTAACGGTAAACTCTACCGAAGAAGCTGAAATGGTCAAGCTGTTAGAAAATACATTCCGCGCGGTAAATATCGGGCTGATAAACGAGATGACAAAGTTATGCGATAAACTGGATTTGGATATCTGGAGCATAATCCGGGCAGCTGAGTCAAAACCTTTTGGGTTTATGCCTTTTTATCCGGGGCCTGGCCTCGGAGGGCACTGCATTCCGATTGACCCCCAATTTCTTTCATGGAAAGCAAAATCATCGCAGTTTTATCCTCATTTTATAGATTACGCCGAAGAGATAAACCGCTCAATGCCGGATTTTGTAGTTGAGAAAGTTGTGAGAGTATTAAATGAAGCAAAAAAGAGCATCAACGGCTCTAAGATACTTGTTTTAGGGGTAAGCTATAAGAAAAATGTAGGGGATACCAGAGAATCTCCCGCCTATGAAGTGGTTGAGCATTTAAAGAAATTAAAGGCGGAAATTGAATACTCAGACCCGTATGTGGATACTTTTATGGGGTTTAATTCTTTAAAGGAGGAAACTCTTAATTACCAAAATTATGATTCTGTGATAATTGTCACAGCCCATGATGATTTTAATTATTATGATGTAGTGTCTGAGGCAAAGACGGTAGTAGACTGCCGCGGAGTTACGCTCGGATTAAAAGGAAAAGCTAAAATAGAAAGGTTGTAAAAATGAATGACAATAAAAAAAATGTATATTTAGTCACCGGAGGCGCGGGATTTATAGGTTCTCATATAACCGAAGAGCTGGTAAAAAGAGGAGAAAAAGTTATGGTGGTAGACAATTTCTCTACGGGCAGCCGGGATAATTTAAAAGGTTTTATAGATGATATAGAACTTACCGAAGGCGATATCCGCGACCCGGAACTTATCAACAGGTTATGCGCAAAATGCGATATAATACTGCATCAGGCGGCGTTGCGCTCAGTTCCGCGTTCGGTTGACGATCCGTCCGCGACAAACGACGTTAATATTAACGGCACTTTAAATCTTCTTATCGACGCAAAGGATAACGGGGTAAAAAAAGTAGTCTATGCTTCTTCTTCTTCGGCTTACGGCGATACAAAAGCCCTACCGAAAAAAGAGAGCCAAAGGCCCCTCCCTATATCGCCATATGCGGTATCTAAATTAACGGGGGAACATTACTGCCGGGCTTTTTCAAGCACATACGGGCTTGAAACGGTAGCCTTGAGGTATTTTAATGTTATAGGGCCGAGGCAGAGCCCCGAATCAAAATATGCGGCGGTTGTGCCTATATTTATAAAACAGGCCTTAAACGATATTCCATTAACTATCCACGGCGACGGAAAACAGTCGCGGGATTTCACGTATGTTAAAAATGTAGTAAACGGGAATCTTCTTGCCGCTGAAGCAGAGGGGGTATCGGGCGAGGTTTTTAATATTGCCTGCAATAACCGCCACAGCGTTTTGGAGATTGCCTCCGAAATATTTAAAAACTTAGGAAAGAAAGTCCCTCTTGAACATCTTCCGCGGAGAGCCGGCGATGTGGAGCATACTCAGGCCGATATTTCCAAGGCAAAGAAAATGCTTGGCTACGAGGTAGAAGTAGATTTCAAAGAAGGAATGAAAAAGACCGTGGAAAGTTACAATGCTTGATTATATAGAAATTTTCAGGGAGTTTAACAAGAAAAAAATCAAGTATATAGTATGCGGAGGCCTGGCAGTGAATCTTTACGCTATCCCCCGGATGACTTATGATATAGACATATTGCTTAAGATGACCGATGATAATTTAAGCAAATATATAAAACTGCTGAAAAAATGGGGCTTTTCTCCCAAGCAACCGGTAAAAATAGAGGATTTTGCCGACTAAAAAAAGAGACAAACATGGATTAAAGCAAAAAATATGAAAGCTTTTAATCTCTATAACGAAAACTGGGCGATTTCAGAAATAGATGTATTAATAAATACACCCGTGGATTACAGAAGGGCCGAGAAAAATAAAGTCATAAAAACTGCCCAGGAAGTAAAAATTCCCTTAGTCTCCGTAAATGATTTAATAAGAATGAAAAAAAACACAAATAGAAAACAGGATGAAGCAGATATAAGGTATCTGGAGAAAAAATTAAAATGAGAAAAAAACAGGGGAAAAAAGGCTTTGATTATTTCCTTGAAGAGGAAAAATTAAAAGATTACAAAGAAAAACCGACAGAAAAAAAATTACAGTGGTTGTATGCGGCAAATAAGCTGCGCAAGTATTATCCGAAAGAGGTAATAGAAAGTCACGAATAATACAGGAAAGGGG
>JAQICQ010000089.1 GCA_027858455.1 Elusimicrobiota bacterium
AAAATCTTGCTGTAGTCTCACCGGCGGCTATAGTTACATCCTGGCGGTATTTGGAATCGCCATTTGTATCTTCCAGGGGCAAACCGGGGCTTTCGTTATCGTATTCATAGAAGATATGGCGCGGGACGACCCCGGTATTGGTGGTATTAGTCGAGCCAGAATCCGTTTCAATATCAATTATCGTGTCTCCGGTCACCCCGTCATTTCCGTACCGGTCCTTGCGGGTTATTACATAAGGCGTTCCCGCATGGGGAGTACCGCCGGCTGTTATTATAGGATCACCACTCTCAAACACAAGATAGTCGGCGCTGCCGCCTATGGTTGTAATCCATGCTGTTACGCCTTCAATTGATTTTGTGTCCGCTGCAACCTCAACTTTTGCCTGGTCCCCGGCATAGCGCGACACTTCATAAGATATACCGGTTACCGCGCCGGAAGAATCTGTTACTGTGTGTTCAGGATTGATTTTACTTCCGTCATTGGCGGCGCCGCTATCCAGTATATCAGTAAAATTAATATTAGCGGTAGATATAGTTACATCCAGCCCCGCAGCTCCGACTGAGGTCTTATTTTGATTTTCATCCGTCGCAAAAGCGCTTATGGTGTAAGAATTACCCGCAGATACATCTACCGGATCAAGCGGATAAACCGTAAATTTGCTGACCGGGCCGGGTGTAACCGTTATCCCCGCCTGAAGACCGTATATAGAGGAATTATATTTATCTTCCGCCCTTATCCACCTGTCGGAATCCGCTCTTATAAGCGTTACTCCCGAACCGCCCGGATTGGTAATTGCTCCCGCATCGGCTGTAGTAAAAGTATAATCTACCGGAAGTCCGCTTCCCGGGCTTTCCGGGGTGCCCGGCCAGGACGGATCGTCGTCATCGGCCGAGAAAGTTATCTCGCCTGTATAGGCATTGCCGGAAATCGTGCCGCCGTCGGCTACATTGCCGAACTCATCGCGGGCGGTAACTGTCACATCGCTCGGAGAACCTGCCTGAGTATCTTGTATTCCCGTAACATCAAGATAATCGCATGTGCCGGGATTAAGAGTTATCTCCGAAGAAGTGCCCCTTGTAATATTATACGCGTCGGCAAATATAAAATTATTATCATCGGCGCCGCCTACTCTTACTGTCTTAAGCTGTATAGTAAACATCCTCTTGCCCGAAGAAAGGTTCTTGGAAGCGGGATTAGAAGCCTGCGGGTCGGTAGTATCAATAGATACCGGCGCGTCGGTAGAAACCAGATTCCAGAAATTATCGGTCGATTTTATCTCAAAATCAAAGCCCGCCGTTACGCTCTGGACAGCCGAAGTTCCTGTCTTACCCGAAACAGATCCCGGCTCTACGCTCTCTCCGGGCAAAATAACCTGAAGCCTTGATAAGGGAGCCGGATTTACGGTGAAAGGCTCCGACTCCTGCGAAGTAAATATACCGTTTGCCGTATTAGCGTCAGTCAGCGTAATTTTCCATGTCGGTTCTGCGGCGGTATTTGCTCTCTTACAGATTACATCCGCTGTTCTTTCACCCACAGAAAGCGCTCCTGTAGCGACAGGGACGGCATACGGGTCTGTTATTTCTATATGAACTAAATCAGTTGAATCCGCTACATTCCAGAAGTTATCAGCGGCCTGGAGAGTGGCAATGAAAGTCGTGCCGGCAATTTGATCTTGGGGTGCTCCGCTTTTACCGTCTGCGGAATCTCCCATATCAGCGCTCATACCCGGCAGCATAACCCTTAACTGCGTCGGGTTATCGGCATCTATATCTATCTTTTGAGTGGTGTCAGCCGTATATGGAGGAACACGCCCGGAAATATCAGTAGCATAAAGTTCCGTTGTATTATCCCTTGCCGTTACCAATGTGACGCCTACAGAGGCTGTGCCGTTAATTAATGTCTCAGTTGAAGAACCGTATCCGTATGTATTAACATAATCGTCATTTGAAGCAACCTGTATCTGCGGGTCTGCTTCTGAGTAAAGCGCCGGGTCAACAACATTCCAGTTAACATCGCAGAGATTTACCGTTACCCAGAATTTTGTTCCCGCAGTCTGCTTGTCCGGTGTCCCTAATTTACCTGACGAAGAACCGGGAATTCCCGTAACTCCTTCGGGCAGAATCTGCAGTTTCACAGGGGCGCCCACACCTACAGTTATATCATCGGAAGTATCTGAGAAAAGAGGATCAACCACATAAGTATCCGAAGAGGATACCCTCTGCTGTCCTTTGGTAACAAGCGTTACATTAAAAGTGTTGGAGCCTCCGACAAGCATTTTATCTGCGGGTTCTGAGTCAAAGCCGTCCGTAGTACGCATTGTAACAGTAGGAGTGGCAGTATTAACCCTATTCCACCAGTTATCGACCGCATCAACAGTTACGGTAAATTCAGTTCCCGCAACCTGAGGAGACGGCGGTCCCGTGCGGCCGTCACCGGCGACATAGCCGGGTTCTCTGGAAACTCCGGGCACCAACACCCGCAGGCGCGCCGCGACATTTTCATTAACATCAAATTCTGCGGAAGTATAATCTACGAGGCTGGCGTGAGAAGCCGTTATTGTAGAAGTTACTGCTGTATATAAAGTTACCGCCTGGGTGGAAGAACCCGCGCTGATGCTGATATCTCCCGGGTCGGTATCATAATCATCCGAGGTAATTATATTTACAGTCTGTGAGTCTGTCGTCGGATTCCAGTATTTATCGGTAATATTTACCGTAACTGTAAATTCAACACCTGCTGTCTGCGTATCGGGGGAATCTGTTGTTTTACCGTAAGGCGTTTGAGTATTTACAGCTTCCGGTTCATCGGCATTTCCGGGTTCGGCATTTTCTCCGGGCAGCAGGACCTGAATACGACCGGGCGCGGCCGCATCTACATTTACAACTGACGAAGTGGAACTGCTGTACGGACCGACGCTGTCTCTGTCTTCGGCATATATACGCCATCCGCCTGCAGTTACAAGGGTCATCGGAAAATCCCTGTAACCTGCCGATATAAGATTTCGATCAGTGGGCTCGTTCGCATAAGGATCGTCTGAATATATGTCAACGACAGGATTCGGGACCGGATCAGACACTATATTCCACGCCGAATCACATATATTTACTCTCACTGTAAATTCCGCTCCGGCAGTCTGGTCAATGACGCCGCCGACTTTGCCTACACCGGGAAGATTTGTCTGAGTCGGGACAAGTACCTGAAATTTAACCGGAGACCCGGCATCTACCGGAACTTCTTTAGAAATATCTTTTGTCAGGCTATCGCCGGCGGCGGTTGAAGCAGTTATTC
>JAQICQ010000098.1 GCA_027858455.1 Elusimicrobiota bacterium
GAGTATATCTGATAGTGAGATTATAACTGCATAGATACGCATAAAAGTAATTATGTTGTTTTGTTTCTTGCTACTTGTGAGACTTCCAGCGGCTATGAAATATACCAGTAAGAATGAAAAAAGATTCATGGAGGTAAGGCGCGCTGCTACAGGCACGGGGGAAATAAATACCGATATAGTTATACCCGCAAAAAGGAGAATAAATGCAGGGGATAATAAGTTCCGGAGAATATGGAAATTTTTATATTGAGCCAGAGCGGTAAGGATAAGTAAAACCATCAGAGTTAAAGTCTGGGTCCAGATATCCCACCCGGCGCCAAATAATGTGTTTATAAGAAGTATAAACAGTCCGGAGTAAAAAAATATTTTATTTTTTAAATTAACATTCATGTAGGGGGATAATATCAAATTTGTATTCAATTATCCATCTTTATACGGATAAGAGTATAACAGAATTTGACAGAATTATATACATAAGATATATTCATTAATTAAAGACTATAGAGATTTTTTTATAGTAAGCGCTAACTTGTAGCCGGTGTAGCTCAGTGGTAGAGCAATCCCCTCGTAAGGGATAGGTCAGGGGTTCAAATCTCCTCACCGGCTCCATTTTATTGTAAAAGGCCAAAACATTGTAGATGGAGGGACTAAGATTAAACCGCAAAAAGCAGCTAAAAGAATAAGGGCGTTATTTGTTTTTGCTGTAATCTTTCTGCTAAATTCCGATAGTATTTTAAGGGCCGGCAAGGGCGAAGCGGCTTTTACTTTTTTAGATATAAATCCGTCAGTTAAAAGCAGCGCGCTTTCAGGCAGTAATGCAGCGGCCGACAGGGGGGCACAATCAATATTTTTAAATCCCGCAGGCATGGCCGTCCGGGAAGGGATAAATGTTTATACCTCTTACTTAAACGGTCTGTTCGGGAATGACACAGGATACCTCGGAGTTATTTCAAAATTAACTGAGTCGTCAAATATAGGGTTTAATGCCGGGTATTTTAAGTATCCCGATACTGTTGAAACTCAAAAAGACCCGGCGAGTAAATATAATTACAGGGTTACAGATGAAAATATTTCTGCGTCCGCGGGATTTATGGGTTTATATTATTCGGGAGCTATAAGCAAAAACATTTATTACGGTTCCGGTATAAGATTTGCGGCCGAGCATATATCGGATTATTATACCGCTGGCGCGGCAGTTTTTGACGGTGGTTTTATCGTAAAAAAGTCTTCGGGGGTAAATCTGGGTATAAGTTTTAAGAATTTATCCTGGGGAGCTTACTATCCCGGCGGGTTAGAGCCGCTTCCGGCCTCGGTTTCAGCCGGGGTAAAGATTAATCAGTTTGTCGCGGATCCGGCCAGCACTTCAACGCTTAAGTATGATTTTTTTTTAGGGGGCGAGTTTAGGTACGGTGATGACATATATTTAAAAGCAGGAATAGAGCTTCGGCCTTACAGATTTCTGAAAGTGCGTACCGGCTACAGTTATAATATAATAAATACAGATGACTTAGGCGGGCTGGGCGGATTAGGGGCCGGGGTGGAATTGTTGAATCCATTTAATTATAATGACAGAGTAAGTTTTGAATATTGCCTTGAGTTGTTTGGGCGTTTGGGGCTTACCCACAGAGTAAGTTTTAGTTTTTTAATTTAATATGCTAGATGTAATACTATATATATTTTTTATAATCATACCATTTTTTAGGGTGTTTAACGGCAGTCTAACTGCTCAGCTTCATATTATTATAGCTGTTGCCGCCCTTGGAATAACCGTCATGGGTTTGTTGTTTAATAAACTTGATGACTACCTCCATGAATTAATCCGGTATCTTCTGCCTCTCTTTATCAGTACTCTCGCCGTTCACTTCTTCCTGAGAACCTATGATTCCGCCCAGATTAAAATAACCCATCTTGAAATAGGAGGGCCGTTAATCTTATTGCTGTGGCTGATAAAAAGAATTAATCTCTGGGATTTTAAGATAGCACCGTCAAGAAAGTATATACTTTATCCTGCGCTGCTTTTTATGGGATCGGGTATATTGTCGTTTATATTATCCCCGTTTCACCTTGAGACTTTTGAACCCGGACTTTTGAGAAGAATTTCCTATATAGGCATCTTTATTGTAGCGATATTTGAATTTAACGGCATAAAAGATTTTAAGAAAGTATTTAACTGGGTGTTGGCTTCCTGTTTTATTGTAGTTATATACGGCTTTATACAGCAGTTCGGCCTTGACTGGCATATATGGAAAGGCGCTTTCGGAAGAAGAATATTTTCCACCTTCGGCAATCCAAATTTTTACGCGGCCTGGATTGTACTGCTTTTACCGCTGGTGATGGTAAGGTATATGCTTACCAAAAAATGGTATTATCTGGCGCTGGTTATAGGTATATTTATAAATATTTACCTTACGCGCACTAAAGGAAGCTGGGTGGGGCTGGCGGTGGGGCTATCTGTTTTTGTGGTTTTAGTTACGCTCTATCTTCTTAAGGGAGACCCGAAACGTCTTAAAAAAATTGCCCTGTCGCTTACCGTAACCATAATAATTGTAGCAACTTCTGCGATAACCTGGTATTCGGTAAACAGGATAAATTCATTGAGATTCCGTCTTTTTACCTGGGGAGCAACAATGAAGATGGTGACCGAACCTGTATATACAAATCCGGCAAAAGCTATTATTCTGGGGACGGGTATTGAAACTTTTAAACTTGTTTATCCTGCATACCGCCGGCCTGAAATATTTCACATAGAGGGAAAACACAATACCGAGACAGACCATGCCCATAACGAGTTTCTGGAGATTATATATGACGAGGGTTTAGTGGGGATTACCGCGTATTTGTGGCTTCTTGCCTGCGTATATTTTGTTGCGTTTAAACGGTTGAGCTTGTTAGGCATAGGCGCAAGTCATAAATCGGAAGAAGAACATTATCTTATCGCTCTTATTGCGGGGACTGTGGGAATGTTTGCTCATTCTGCCATGAGTGTCCATATAAGGTTTGTTTCGTCAGGGTATATACTCTGGGCCTTTATGGGTTTTATAGTTGTATTTACGGCTCCCGTAGGTAATACAAAAGAAAATCCGGAGAAAGGCAATGTTTTAATTAAAAATTTCTTAATATTACTTTTGCTTTTTGTAGCCGCCATGAATTCAATTTACGCTTCCAGAAGATTTAAGGCTAATATATATCATAACCGGGCGATAGCTTATTCTAAACAGAGGAGATGGCCGGAGGCGCTGAGGTATTACAAGCTTGTTCAAAAGAATCATCCGTCTTTTATAATGGGATATTATTTTGAGGGGAATGTCTATAACGATAAACTCAGCCAGGCGATTAAGAGCAATAATCAGGCGATGATAGAACAAAACTACAATATGGCAATTGAGACCTATAAAAAGGTAAGGTCTATGTATCCCAACTATGTCCAGGTGCATTTTCAGGAAGGGATGCTTCATTTAAAAGTCGGCAATATTGATGAAGCTGTCAAATCTTTCAGAAAATATTTAAATATAGTTGATCCGGTCTATCCGTTTACCTATTATCGTATGGGTATGGTAAAGGCGCGCCGGGAAAATAATCTTAATGAGGCTATGTGGTATATGAAAGAAGCTTTAAACAGGTCTAAGCGGGACAGGGAGTATATAAACAGTTCAATGAATCTCGCAAATATATATATATTGCAGAAAAATTATACAAATGCCGAAGAAGTTTATAAGTCCGCGCTTAAAAAAGTGCCGGGAAACAAAGATATGCTGCAGTCTCTTACCAGTCTTTATGAAAGAACAAATAGCATTCCCGAAGCTTTAAATATATATAAAGAAATGCTTAAACGAGCGCCGGGCAGCAAAAAGATAGAAGAAAAGATAAAGTTTCTGCAAAATTGAAAAGTAAATTTAAAAGATATTCACGGAATATATTTTTAACTGCTCTCTTTGTTTCCCCTCTTATATTTTTTACAAATGTTACCCGGAATCCGTATCTTATTCAGGAGAGGGTATACCAGGTTCTTGTATCTTTAGCTCTTATTTTCTTTTACCTGCAGGCAAAAGAAAAAAACAAACTTTATTTACCGTCCACTTTCCTTGATAAGCCGCTTCTTCTGTTTCTGGCGGTTACAGTATTGTCAGTAGCTGTCTCGCTTGTAAGGTTTAATGATTACAGCGGGGCAATCACCGGGTATGCGGGCCGCCGTATGCTTATGTTTATTTTATGCGGGATAATAACTTTTTATATAACCGCCGGTATTTCATCCGACAGGGATTATTTCAAAAAAATAATATATGCGCTGGTAGGGGCGGCAACGGTAGCGTCATTTTACGCAATAATGCAGTTTATGAAGATGGATTTTATATGGCCGCAGAGCGTTGACCCTTACGGCCAGCGCAGCATATCTACTTTCGGCAATCCTAACTTTTTATCATCTTTTCTGCTTATCGCTATTTTCTGGATAATAGGTAAAATTTATACATCAAGCCAAAAAATAAAAAACTCCTCTTTGAGATGGTATTTTCTGCTTGTTATTAATCTCGCGGGACTTGCAATTACTATGACCCGAAGCACCTACGCGGGGCTGGCGGCGGGGATTGGGATAGTTGCCTATTATCTTATAAGAAAGTCATCAAAGAAAGTTAAAAAGCCGCTTATTATTTTTGTAATCCTAATGATTTCCATAGGCGGTTTATTCTCGTCTGTGTCAGAGCAGTTTCGCAAGAGAGCGGTTTCTTTTTTCAGTATTGAAAAGATGGGCTCTGCACTGACTCAACGGATGATGATATGGGAATCCTCCTATAATATGTTTAAAGAGACCCCTGTAATAGGCCGCGGCTGGGGAAATTTTGAGATTTTTTATCCTATTTACCAGGGGCAGATTGTTGAAAAAGAAGGATATAAGAATCTGCGCACCCACGCAAATAATTCTCATAACATAGTGCTTGAACTTCTTACCCAGGTAGGGATTTTAGGAACCGGCATATATATTTTTTTAGTTTTGGTTTTTGTTAAATATGCTTTTGCCCTATATTCAACTGCCAAAGATGAGGATAAAATATGGGTAGTTATTTTTTCTGTGGCAGGCCGTTCTTTCTGGATTGATAATATCTTAAATGTTTCTATGTTTTTTCCAATGCCTGCAATTGCGTTCTGGGTAAATGCAGGGCTCTTTGCCGGACTGGGAAGAAAATATTCGTCTAAGAAATATCTTACTGTAAATCTTAAACGATTTTATAAATTCGGTTTTGTCATTTTATTGGCAGCGGTCAGCGGAGTTATATATTTTAACGGGAAATATTTCTTTTCGGCTGTACATTTTTTTAAAGGGTTTAAATATTCAAGGCAGGGCAGATTAGAGCCGGCCCGAAAAGAACTTAAAAAAGCCCACTCAATTTATTCTCTCAATGTTGATAATAATTATGAGCTTGGCAATGTCTATGCCCGGCTCAATGGATCGGAAGAAAATTCAAAAAAAGCCGTATGGGCTTACAAAGAGGCGTTAAGAGCAAACCCCGGTTATGACGAGATATACTTTAACTTAGGCATACTTTATTTAAGAACAGGCCGGACAGAGAAAGCAAAAGAGTATTTAAAAAGAACCGTTGAAATTAATCCTCTGGCGTCGGGAGCTGTCCGGACGCTGGGAGATATTGCAGGGTCGGAAAACAACCTTGAAGAAGCGCTTAGATATTACAGTAAAGCCTATTCCTTAAATCCGACGGACGAGAAACTTATTACAAATTACGGATATTATTATCAGCAGACGGGAGATCTACAAAAAGCCGCTTCTTTTTATGTTAAAGCCCTGAAATATAACTCTTCCTATAAGCCGGCTTTAAATAATTTAAGAAATATAACCGGAAAAGTGTCCGGAAATTTGTCCGGGAATTTGTCCGGAAAAAATTTAGAGCCCGGAATCCGGCAGGAAACAGAAACTCTCTTTAAAGAAATAGCAGCGTATATACAAAAAGGCAACTGGCCGGGAGCTTTACGGAAAGTAGATAAGATACTTACGCTTGACCCCTCTAATTTAAAGGCAATGCTCTATGCGGGCAATATTCATTACAAACTGGGTTCTCCGCAAAAAGCTAAACAATATTACAAGATTATTCTTGGAATTGACCCGGATAATAAAACAGCCCGGACTAATATGCAGGTCATAGAACAAAAACCATGAAAAAAGCAGGAATAGTCTTTATATTTGCGGGGCTCTTTATGCTAACGCCGGTAATAGTGGAAAATTTTTCTGCCGGCAAAACTAACAATAAGGTTATTCTTATTAGGAAAAACATAAGAAAAGATACCGGACAAGGTTCCATGGAAGGATTTTCCGGTGTTGATAAAATTACAGCTAATGTAATTGAAGAATTAACCCTTTCCGAATGGTTACGCAAATCGTATGCCGGGTTATGGGGTCCGGGAATGAGCCAGCCGTTTAATGATTTTAACAGCAGAACCGATATCGTACTTGTATTTAAGGATAAAGCTTTATATGAACAGGCCGGGGAAGTATTTAGCTTAAAGATTCCACAGAATACGGAGTTCAGCCGCGCGGCCGGCAGTTTTTATATTAAATTAAGGGGGGTTTCAATTGAAAATTTAAAAAATATGGGGATGGGACTGATTACCCCCCCGAAGTTTAGAAAACAATCCGGAGCGCTCTATATAAGGCCGGTAAACGACCGGTGGGTAAATAAAGAATTTATACAAAAAACATTTACGGATTTTAAATATGAGGGCGTAATATTTAAAGGCAGGCAGATAACCGGCTATCCGCGGTATTTAGATTATTTAAAGGAACTATTGGAGAAAAAAGATCCGTTAATATTTACAATTGAATTTGCCCCCCAGAAAGGGCTTAAAGAAATTTCACCGGGGCTTAGGTTTGCCCGTTTGCACAGCATACCTCAAGATTTACCGCCGGAAGATTTACAGCCCAGGATTCTCAGGGCCGTTAAAGAGCGTAATATCCGGGCTGTGTATCTGAAATCAGAGGAACATATTTCAGAAACCGGAAACTTAAATAAATTTTTAACCGGCAGGGGATACAAAATAGGCGCGCCCCTCGGTTTTAGGATAGAACATTGGATAGAAAAGCGGATAGAAAATCAGGCAGGAGAAAAGGCGGATATTCTTCCTGTTGTCGGCGCGCTGATAAGTTTTGCGGGACTGCTTATTGTTTTGGGCGCGCGGAGAAACATTTTAATAATATTTCTTATATCTTTCACAGCGGTGTTTTTTGCGGCATCTTCGTATGCGGTATGGCTTATTGCTGCAGGCGCTGCGATACTCTTCCCGTATGCCGCCGCCGGCTATACTTTAAAAAAGGAAAGCAGTTTTTTGAATTCCCTTTTTATATTTATTTTCTGTTCTGCCACAGCGGGGCTAATAATAAATTCTCTTTACTCTGCCGGTTCGTATTATGTTAAATTAAACCAGGTAAGAGGCATAAAGTTTATGCTTATAGGCCCGGTTGCGGCGACAGCAGTTTTATTATTTAAGGTGACTCGCGTAAAGAAGTATATAAACGGATATCTTTCAAGAAAAGAGTTTATCTTAACTTTTATTTTTTTATTTATCGCGGCGCTATATTTAATAAGAAGTTCAAATAATTTCCCGGACCTTGTGGGGAATACAGAGATAAAAATACGGCTTTTTTTGGAAAAGATATTTATATGGCGCCCCCTTTTTAAG
>JAQICQ010000099.1 GCA_027858455.1 Elusimicrobiota bacterium
TTTAAAAAGGCGGTTGAAAATTCGGGATACAGTATAAATCCGGGATATAAGAGTATTACCTTTAAAGTTTTAAATATGTCCTGCGCTTCCTGCGCTCAGACTGTTTCCGGGGTACTGAGTAAAATGGACGGGGTAAAAGAAGCAAATCTTAACTTTGCATCTGAAAAAGCAAAAGTTGTATATGATTCAAAAATAGTTTCGCCTTTTGAGATGAAAAAAGAGGTCGAGGCCATAGACTACAAACTTGTTGAGCAAAAATCCGGAACTGCGGACGGGGAACAAATAAAAGAATTCAAAAAGGCAGAAAGCCGGGCAAGGCTGGCCTGGTTTATAACCGGCCCTATAGCTCTGTGGATGATACCGGAGATGCTTTTTGGAATAACCCTGGCCGGGTGAAACTGTTTTTAATCTTGGAATGTTGTTTCTGTCCTTCGCCGTACTGATATTTGCCGGAGGAAAAACATATAAGTCGGCTTATAGCGCAGTAAAACATTTCAGCGCCAATATGGATCTTTTGATCGCTATGGGATCCGGGGCTGCTTTTGTCACCGGACTGGCGTCAATATTTTTGCCTGTGGCCAACTATGCGGGGGTGGCGGCAATGATTATGGCTTTTCACCTTACCGGCAGGTATATAGAATCAAAAGCAAAAGGCCGGGCTTCAGAGGCGATAAAGAAACTTTTAAAACTAGGCGCGAAATCCGCCCGGGTGATAAGAGACGGTAAGGAAGAAAAAATACCGTTAAAAGAAGTAATCACAGATGATATCATGGTAGTAAAACCCGGAGAAAAGATTCCCACAGACGGAGTAATTATAAAAGGCTCTACCGCGGTTGACGAATCGATGGCCACCGGAGAATCAATACCTGTAGATAAAAAAGCCGGGGACGAAGTTATAGGGGCCACGGTGAACCGGATGGGGCTTATCAGGGTAAAGGCAACTAAGATAGGCAAGGATACATTTTTATCTCAGATAATAAAAATGGTTGAGGAAGCCCAGGGCACTAAGGTACCCATTCAGGAATTTGCCGATAGAGTAACTTCCTATTTTGTGCCCGCGGTAACTGGAAATGCTCTATCAACATTGGCCGGCTGGATTTTTTTTCCGGGGTTTTTTCACGGGATTTTAGGATGGGCTGAAGGTTTTATCCCCTGGGTAGATGTTTCTCTCGGCAACTTTTCTCTGGCCGTTTTTGCGGCCGTCGCCGTTTTAGTTATTGCCTGTCCCTGTGCGCTGGGTTTGGCTACTCCCACCGCATTAATGGTGGGCTCAGGATATGGCGCGCAGAACGGAATTTTGATCAGAAGCGGTGAGGCTATTGAGATAATAAAAGACGCGGATATCGTTGTCTTTGACAAGACCGGAACTATCACAGCGGGAAATCCGGAAGTAACCGGTATTGTTGAAACAGAACTAAGTGAAAATGAAATTTTAAAATATGCAGCTTCTATAGAAAGTGGTTCAGAACATCCCCTGGCCGGGGCGGTAGTAAGTGAGGCCAAAAAGAGAGATATAAAATTTGTTTCTCCCGATAATTTTAAGGCAATAGCAGGCCGCGGCGCGGAAGGTAAGGTCTTGGGTAAATCCGTTAAAGTGGGTTCCGGAAAATATCTTGCCGGTTATATTAATGAAGACAGTTTAAATCAAAAGATTTCCGACCTTGAAAATGAAGGCAATACCGTTATTCTTTTGGTTGTTGAAAAACAGCTCTCCGGGATTATAGCGGTAGCAGATGTGCTCAAAGAGGATTCACGGGAAGCAATAAAAAAGATGCATAGGATGGGACTAAAAACCGCGATGATAACCGGCGACAACAAAAGAACCGCCCGGGCTATCGCAGATAAAGTAAATATAGAGAGGGTTATAGCCGAAGTTATGCCGCAGGATAAATCTAATGAGATAAAAAAACTCATGGATGCGGGAAATACCGTGGTGATGGTAGGCGACGGAATAAACGACGCTCCCGCTCTTACCCGTGCTGATGTTGGTATTGCCATCGGAACCGGTACCGATATAGCCATAGAAGCGTCGGATATAACTTTAGTCAGCGGGAGACTGGAAGGGGTAGCAAAGGCAGTCAAACTGTCGAAGGCTACATTTAAAAAAATAAAGCAGAACCTTTACTGGGCGTACGGATACAATACTATTGCGATACCGATTGCTGTTTTGGGGTTGCTCCATCCGGTAATTGCTGAAATAGCGATGGCAATGAGTTCGGTGACGGTTATACTAAACGCCAACCGGCTGAAGAAAGTGAAATTATAATATTTACCGGCACCATCTATACGTGCAGATAATCTTAAAAAATAGTTGACAATAGCCTATTGCCTCATCTAAAAATCTAAACGAAAGATAAAACGTTGCTTCATCTAAAAATCTAAACGAAAAAGATGTAAAATAGCCTCCGATAAGGAGGTAAAGATGAGGTTAACAATGAATGAGAAAAGGAAGATTCC
>JAQICQ010000120.1 GCA_027858455.1 Elusimicrobiota bacterium
ATTAAAAAGAGCGGCATTTGCGCCTTTAGAGATACCGTACTAAGAAATTCCCATTGCCGCGGCCCGTGGAGATGGATTTATATTCAGCCATTCTCCCGCATCGCTAAATCGCCCTGCATTTAAAAAAGATACCGCATATATTAACAAAAATATTGCTGTTATTTTTATCTTATAAAACATACGTTAACCGTGTTATATTTACCGCCGGCTCTAAGATGAACTAAATATGTGCCGCTTCCTACCATAGCACCGTCGTCATCCCTTCCATTCCACTTTTTTGTATGTATAACTTCTGAAATCTCTATATCGTTATCTGCAAGCACCCGGACCAGCCGGCCGCTTAAAGTATATATCCCTAAAAATACTTCTTTATCCACACCTTCGGGGATACTGTATCGGATTTTAGTGTAGCTGTCTCCGTAAAAAGGGTTATTCCAGTCAATTTTTAACTCTATTTTATCATCATCAATATCTATTTCCGGCGATACGGTGGTAAATGTAGATGTTGACCAGCCGATATAGATACCCGCAGCATTGGTAACATCAATTCTTAAATAATAAGTAGTCTATTCTTTAAGGGGGGCTGCGATTGATGAGTACAACAAGCGATAGTTGTTCTTTGCTGCGGGCCCTGTGAAACTTGAAAACAATGGAGTGAAATCAGAATCCGTTGATACATTTACAGTAACTTTAATTATACTCGCCTTGGTATATTTCGGGTCTTCATAAGTCCAGGTTATGACAGGATTTCTATCGTTTTTAATAACAACATCTGGGTTTAATTTCTTGCCGTCTACATATACTTCATTTGAAGCTGCCGAAAGAATTAACGGTATTATAAAAACAGTAATCAGTAAAACTATATATTTTCTCATATATTGATTATACAAATTTGTATTGATTTTGAAAGTGACTTTTATCACAATATTTAGGAGCATAGACTTTCCGTCGTATACTTATATTTATAAAATGGCGGAGGGGAGAGGATTCGAACCCCCGGTGCCTCTTAGGCACAACGGTTTTCGAAACCGCCGCCTTCAACCACTCGGCCACCCCTCCGTTATTTACTGTTTATATTGTAAAGCAAAGTGTTTTCCCTGTAAGAAATATTATCCACATCTTCTTTGCCGACAAATTTAGGACGCACCACTTGCACTGCCAAAAAGAGGATAATACCTCCCAGCAGACCAAAAAATATTCTAAGCACTCTTAATCTTATCAGCTGAGTAAATATTATATATACCGACATTACTATCATTACAACTGCTGAAATATGGGCATACGAATATTTAAATTCAATGGGTACCGCAAGCAGAGTTCCCGCTCCGTAAAATAAAAGAGAAGGAACAAATACTATCTGCAATAATCTGTTTTTAATTACTATAGCCAATGCTGCAATAAGCATATAAGGCGCAAAAGATATCCATAACCATACCAGCGGCTCTACATTAAATTTTCCGACTATAATGTAAAATGACAACCCAGATAATATTATTGCCAGTGAAACTAATATTTTTTTTATCATCTTCTTTTTTTAAAAAAACTCCTAATTAATTCCACAGACTCGTCAGAATACTCTTTTAATCTCAGGTATTGCGTGGTATGAGTGGCTTCTCTCGCCTTTGGCGACGCAAAGAAGACTTTTTCTATACGAGCTCTTTTTATTGCTTCCCTGCACATTTTGCAGGGTTTTACCGTCACATATAAATCACAGCCGTCCAGCCGGAAATTACTTTTAAATTGCGCGGCTTTCCTTAATGCTACGACCTCGGCATGAGCCGAAGGGTCATTCTCAGCTTTCTGGCTGTTATAACCCTCACCAATAATTTTATTGTTTCCTACTACGACCGCTCCGACCGGAATCTCTTTATTGTCACCTCCCGCGCGGGCAACACTGATTGCTTTTTCCATTTAAAACGAGGTGTTCTTTTTATCCATATTAATTTTAGTTATACTTTTTAGATCTCTTAAAATTGGCACGCCTTGCGAAGCGTTAAGAAAAATGACAACAATTTGTCATTTTTTAGCGAAGCACACTTGTTCGAAACGTTAAGAAAAATGACAACAATTTGTCATTTTTTAGTGAAGCACACTTGTTCGGATTCCTTCGAATCCTATTCTTTTAAATTGGCACGCCCGGAAGGATTCGAACCCTCAGCCTCCTGGTCCGTAGCCAG
>JAQICQ010000132.1 GCA_027858455.1 Elusimicrobiota bacterium
ATTTTTTTCGAAAAACAAACTTTTTTCCGCTCTCAAAATAACTTTTATTTTTGAAAATATAAGGCGGGCTGCTTTACTGGTGGTTTCAGCATTAATAACCTTAAGGGAAAGGTCATAAAGGGACTTCATTTCTTTAACCCGGTCAATCAGCCTGAGATTTGTTTTTGTAAGTTCGTCAGTAGTTACATCAACCTTTTCATTAACTTTCCTGGCCATATTAAGGAGTTGATTATTGCGGTCCGAATTATCATATAACTGTTCTATTAATCTTGCTATTATTAAAAAATTATCCGGTCCGAACCTCTTAAAACATTTTGCGGAAGACGCGCTTACTGTCAGCACGCCTCTTATAAGTTTTCCGCGGGTTATGGGAATATGCAGATATGCGGCTTTCTTATGAGTTTTAGAGTGAGGGGGCAGATGCTTTCTTATAATAGGCTTGTCAAAATTTTTAATATCGGCTGCAATGTATTCGGACAAATCTTTAATCCCGAAATCATGCCGTAATATTTCCGTCCCCCGCAAAGCTTCCACCCTGTAATTCCCGTCGACATTTTTCATTAAAACCCACACAGCGGAAATGTCGGCAAAGTCACATAATTTATTTAATATAT
Source organism: Elusimicrobiota bacterium (assembly GCA_027858455.1). Lineage (GTDB taxonomy): Bacteria > CG03 > SLGR01 > SLGR01 > JAGXOG01 > JAGXOG01. The sequence continues at coordinate 615 of JAQICQ010000132.1, forward strand.
GACCTAAATTTCTCTTCAGCCCGAAATCAGAAGAAGAATAATTAATTTTTGTGCACGCCGATTTATATATATCCCGCCATAAATACGAAAAGTCAATCTTCCTTTTCTTTAATAAATTTCTTACCCACAAAACTAAGGTAACAAAAGAAATGAGGTAAAGTCCGTATGAAACTATTGTTTCACCGGCAAGGACGGCCAGGCACAAAGAGCCGCCGACTATTAATATAAACCCTGTATTTAAAATCATGATATTTATTTCTTCCTTTTCTTTGCGCATATCGCAATATCCAGCATTAAATTTAACGCATCACTGTCTTTCATTTCGCCCTGAGGTAAAAAAGCATAGGGGATATTAGCCTTATCCATAACACTGCTGAATCCATCTTTAAACTCCTCCGTTTCGAGGTCGCCTTTCGGAGAAGGTTCAAGACATAAAACTATATCAGCCTTGTTGTTTTTAGTTATATGGGCCATCTTTGCATAATTAATATTTACATTCTTCGGATAAAAATGGGCAAAAAGAGTTTCAAGATAAAACTTAATGTTTTTACGCCGGGCAATTTTACTTAACCTTTTTGCAATATCTATTGCAACTTTCTGATCGCCTTCTACGATAAAATACCCGGCTTTTATAACCCTGGTATCTGCTTTTTTCTCGCCTATAATAATATTCTCAATATTTTGTTCTTCCGATTCGGCGGACTTCCCGGAATCCTCTTTAAATTCTTCCGGTTTTTTCTTCTTTGCTTTTTGCGGCCTCTCTGGTTTTTCCGTCATCTCCTGCTCATACTTTTTGCAGTTTGGACAATAATACTGCTCGTATTTACTAATATATTTAAGCTCGGCGCTGCATTTAGGACACGGCCTCGAGGGCGCGGCTTGAGGTTGCGACGGCGGCGGTGGTGGCATAGACGACGGCTGAGAATAATATCCGGAATAATTCCCGGGCTGCGGCGGAGATCCGGAAGCAGGGTCGGTATAGGTGCCGCAATTATTGCAATACCACCTCTGATACTGAGGTATATAATTTAACGGGGAACGGCAACGGGGACAGGCATGCCCGTATTGCTGATTATATCCCGGGGCCGGAGGTGCCGGACTATACCCCGGTGGATTGATTTCCGGACGGGCAGACGGCGGAGGTCTTTTATCTTTATTCTTTTCTTCATGACCCGGGCGGGTTTTTTCGTCTTTCCCTTCTTCTTCCTCTTCCGGAAGTATATTTCGCATTATATCTTTTACAAGACCTATATTTACCGCACTGTTTTCTTCGGACAACTCCTGATATGCGGCTATCCTGTTTATTATACCCTCCAGTTCCCTTATATTTGAAGTCAGTCTTTCGGCGATAAAATCATTAATTTTATCAGGTAATTCCAGATTGGATTCAGCGGATTTTGTCTTAAGAATTGCCTTTCTGGTTTCAAAATTAGGGGATTTAACATCAGTGGTCAGTCCCCATTCAAACCGGGATTGAAGACGCTCTTCAAGAGTAACAAGTTTTTTCGGCGGCTTATCAGAGGTGAGAATTATCTGTTTTTCAACTTCGTGCATTTCATTAAATATATGAAAAAACTCTTCCTGGGTAGATTCAGACTGCTCAAGAAACTGTATATCATCTATAAGAAGGAGGTCTATATTTTTAAATTTATTTCTTAAATTGTTTATTGTCCCTTTTTCAATAGCTTCCACTACTTCATTTATGAACTTTCCGCAGGAGACATAAACTACTCTCATCTCGGGAAAATTTTCTTTTACATGGTGACCTATTGCCTGCATAAGATGAGTTTTGCCGAGACCGACACCCCCGTATACAAAGAGAGGGTTATAGTTTTTCCCGGGCTTATTTGCGACGGCCTTACAGGCGGCGTATGTAAATCTTGTATTTGTCCCTACAATAAACTTATCAAAAGTATAATTCTTTTTTAATCCGCTGCCGTATATCCCACTATTACCCTGCGATAATTGGCGTTTTTTTTTATTCTTGGATTCATCCGACCTTTTTTCGCCGGAAACATTCTTTTTAGCTTTAATAACCCGGTCCAATTCACTGGTTATTTTCTTTTTAACCCCGTCTTTTAAATCATATAAAAAAAGAGACCATCCGTAATCAGCATCGGGCGAAGGGAAAGGCCGGCTGCTTATACTGCTTAACTGTTTAACAAGTTTATTTACATCTTCCTCGGAACCGGCCAGGCTTAATTTATACCGGTTTTTATCTTTCGGGCTCGGCGCCGGTTCAAAAACATACTTTTCTAAAGTCATTTTAAACCCTTAAAGCCATATCCGCGGCAAGATTTAAATATTCATAATCTTTCTTTATATCTTTCAGCGGCATCGAATAAACTACAATATCTTCCTGCTTAAAGACATTCTCAAGTTTTTCAAGATCGCTCTGAGCATCAAGTATTACTAAAACATCGGCTTCTTTCTGTTTTTCTGTCACTTTTTCCCTGTCCGGAACTCCTTCATACCCCATGCGGTATGACAGCTCAAAGTCAACATTAATATTTTGTTTAGCTACAATGCCGTTTAATTTTTCAATAAATATATCATATATTTTCTCAGTCGTGGGAGCTTCTTTCGTGGGTTTTTGTTCAGCGGAAATTTTAATATCTTCGGCCATGGCAGAATAAATTACGCCTAATTTTATAATCCTGTCAACCTTCCGGTCAGGATGAGGGAGCGAAGCAGGGATTGCTTGATGATGTTTTTGACCGGGATCCGAATGCTCCGCCTGTGTCTTTCCGTCCGGTTTCACTGTCGGCTCTTCGGACGGCTCCGGAGAGGCATCTTCTACGGCAGGAGCTATTGCTTCCTTCGGGGGGATATCTTCAGCGCCTGTTTGCCCGTCAATTTGAAAATTTTTCTTTTCTTCTTCTTTTGTTTCAGCCTTTTGATCGGGATCCGATTGCTGAGGCGGAGAGGTCTTTCCGGACGGCTTCACTGCCGGCTCTTCGGACGGCTCCGTAAGCTCCTCTTCGTCTTCGTCGTGAACTGCTTCTTCAAATCTTTCAATCTTGATATTATCCTCTTTAACGGAAGGGGGCTCTCCGGCCTTTTTATTTAAATCATCTAAAGTTTTTTCATTAACATTGTCTGCGGCTGGCTCTTCTTTTAATTTGTCTGTTTTACTTGGTTTTTCTCCGGCTAAAATCTTTTTTACTTCTTCGCCTCCGGGATCTCTCCCTTCATAAATAAAAAAACTATAGCTGAAATTCTTACTTTTTGAATCAAAAATAGTTCCAAAAGCATATTTATAGTCATCCATTACATCTATAACATCTTTCTTGCTGTCGGCGGAAATATCGGCTCGTATCCTTTTAGCCCATTTTGACGAAGGATCGTCAACTATATGCCATTTATTTATAGTCATCTTTTAATTATTATTTCAAGCTTGTCTTTAAGGTTTTCAGCTAAGTCCGTATATCTTTTTTCAATATCCGTCTGCATTTTAAGTATTTCGGATTTATTGTCTTTACTTTTTAAAAGCTTGGCATTAATAATAGTATTGGCAATCCCTCCTCTGAAAGTCGCCTCGGCAAAGTAAAAAGATATTGCGACATCTGTAATAATATTTTTATACAAACTTAAATCCTGAGAATTTATAAGTTCAATAAGCAAAACTGATTTCTGCGCAATTTTTAATGAAACTGCGGCAGAGCTTTTTAATGATTTCTCAAGATACTTGCCGCCTTCCGACCAGTATTTCATAACTTTTTTAAATTCCCGGCTGTCTTCTTCGGCAAGTTCAAGCGATTTCTCTTTAATATCCAAAAGTTTCTGCTCAAATTTAAGCGCTTCAGCGGAATCACTTTCTTTTTTCAATATCGCTATCCTTAATGACATAAGCATCAGCGAAGCAGCCAATGAATTTACTGTAGCAATAACATTTCCTCCTCCGGGAGTCCCGGCGGAAGATGCAACTTTATCTATATAGCTCTTTAAACTGCCGTCTAAAATATCACTCATCTAATTTTATCTTCCCTTCTTCAATAATCAGTCTGGCCGCGGGTGTAATTATTACTTCCGAATTAAAACTCACCCTCTTTTCTCCTTTATTAATAAGATCTAAAAGATATCTTTCGGTTATAAGTTTTTTCCGGTTTTTTAATGTAGTCCTGCTTACAGAAAACGACTTTTGGAGAAAAAAGCCGGACTTATAACTTTTATTTTCAATCAATTTCGACGAAATATTTTGTTCACTTATTACATCTACAAAAGTATCCGCTGTTAATTTTAAGATATTTTTATCTAACATAACCTTTAATTAGTTTATTTATTAATAAATAACACAGTATCATTATCTTATCAAGACTAAAACGCTATATACATACACCAAAGCGCCGGCAACCCTCTTAATGAGGATTGCTTAATACAGCGCATTAGATTTTATACGTTATATGTTTTTTTATTTATTTCCCTGAGGAAGAATGCTTTCTATATCTTCGTGAGGTCTCGGTATAACATGTACACTGACGAGTTCCCCAACTTTCTGCGCTGCCGCAGAACCGGCTTCAACCGCGGCTCTGACTGCGCCGACCTCGCCTCTTACCATTGTCGTCACATAACCCTGACCTATCTTCTCATATCCGGCCAGATCTACCTTGGCTGCCTTTACCATAGCATCCGAGGCTTCAATCATTCCTACAAGGCCTATTGTTTCAATCATACCTAAAGCTTGTTTAGCTTCTGCCATTTTTATTCCTCCTTATACCTTTTACAATCTTTACCTTTTTCCAAATCTTTTCCCAAAAAAAAATTCTTTACAAATTAAGAATCAATCAATAATCGCTGTCCGATACTCCGCCGGTCACTATAGCAACCGAAGCCGAAGCTCCAATCCTGGAAGCTCCCGCCTTGACCATCCCTTCGGCTTCTTCTTCCGAATGTATTCCTCCCGAAGCTTTAACTCCCATAGACGGACCTACTGTTTCTCTCATTAAGTTTATATCTTCTTCGGTAGCTCCGCCCGGCCCGAAACCGGTAGAAGTTTTAACAAAATCCGCTCCGGCTGCTTTTGAAATCTGACAGCCCTTTACTTTCTGCTCGTTATCTAAAAGCGCTGTTTCCAAAATAACTTTAAGAATTTTTCCTCTTGTAGCTTCCCGGACAGCTTTTATGTCATCCTCTACGAGACGGTAATTCCCGCCTTTTAATGCTCCAACATTTATTACCATATCTATTTCATCTGCGCCGTTTGCTATTGCGTCTCTTGCTTCTAAAGCTTTAACCGTAGGTGTAGTCGCCCCGAGCGGAAACCCTATAACCGTAGTAACACCTACATCGCTACCTTTTAAAAGCTGAGCAGATGTCTTTACATTAACGGGATTTACGCAAACCGTCGCAAAATGATACTTTTTTGCTTCCTCGCAAAGCTTACCTATCTCCTCGGTTGTAGTATCGGCATGAAGATCGGTATGGTCTATATATTTTGCTAAATCATTTCCTATATCTTGAGAAACATTTTTAGCCGAAACCCGCGAAGCTCCGGCATTCACAATATTTTTAACATCCTCGGTGCGGTTTACCACACAAAGTCCGCACTCGGTACATGCCGACACATCACCGCCGCAGGGAGCGCCCGCGGGCGGTGTGGCATTTCCGACCGTTGTATTTCCAACGACCGGGCGGGTGGATATATTTAATACTTCCGCGGTGCGGCGGGCAAGATTTTTTACCACCGTAACCGTAGCTCCGAGATTTTTAATTGTATTTATCATCTCATTAACATTTCTCATGAAAAAAGATGTAGCCGAAGGTTCGGGACCTCCGCAGCATATAACTGAATCCCGGGCAATAATTATCTTTTTTTCGTGCCTGAGAGCAAGCAATATTAAATTACTTGCCGGGTTGTCCGCCACCATATTAGCTATCTTGGATGCCCCGTTTAAAGTAAATACCGGAACTACTATTGCCTCATATCTGTCAAGTATGGCCCTGTCCCATATTTCTTTTTCGTCAATTATCCTGTCCACGCCCCCTGCGAGAACTTTACTGCGTCCTATTATATGATCGGCGGCGCCGGTCATATAGGCAGAAAATTTTACTCCCAATTCATTTAAACATTTTACCTGTTTAAGAGATTCGTCAACTTCCCGGTCGCCGCCCATAAATATCAAAAGAACCTCTCTTTTTCCGCCTCTTTTGCTCTCTAAACGGTTCATGGTCTCTTCGGTAACTTTTTTTATATAGCTTTCCTGCACTTTTATTCCTCCTTAAATTAAGTTAGCGCATGCTAAAGCATGCGTAACTTCCAGAGGGGCTAAAGCCCCTCTGGCGTTACAAAAATACCATTTAGGTATTTTTTCCACTGTCACCCCATAAGGGAAAGCAAATTCTTTTCCTTGCGAAGCCGCTCGGAGAAACATCCTAAATGGTTGTTTCTCAGGCGAAGCACTCTCGCTTTATCCCTAATCAATACTATAGAAAAAACAATTCATATAGTATTTTATCTTTAATGATAGCTGCTTTTTATCCCATTCTTATAAGTTTCATCTACAATTCCTACTATTATAGTCCGAGCAGGTCCCCTGTCCTCTCCCAATATCAACCTGCACGACGACCCTTCGTCAAGCACTAAAACAATATCTCCTATTCCGGCTCCGGCCGAATCAATCGCAAGCAAAGGTTCTCCGACAGGTTTTGCGCTGGTTTCGTCTATCGGTTCAACTATTAATAGTTTTTTGGCCTCTAAAATCGGATGTTTCCGGGTGGCCCATGCATTACCAATGACTCTTGCTACTTTCATAGTTCTATATTAACCCCGTCCAGTATTCCAATTACAGCGTGATTACATATTGCATCATCGCTGAAAGCCTGACAGGCTTCTTTTGAAGAGACATAAAAGACATATTCAGATGCCCCCGCGCCCACCGCGTCAAGAGCTATAATTGATTTTTTTGATTCCGGCGTTTTATCCTTGCGGGAATTTTTGAAAATATCCGCAACCTCTCTCCAGGAAAGAGGTTTCAGCAGAAGAATTTTTTTACCTTTCACAGTTTTATCTTTTGTCGTGGCCGTAACCCGACCCACTACTTTTGCCGCTTTCATCTTTTTTCCTCTATCCGGTTCATAATATCCACCCTCCGTTTATGCCTTCCCCCTTCAAAATTTGCTTTTAAAAATTCTTTAACAATGATTTCTGAATCTTCATCAGAAGTTTCATCAGCCCCCAGACAAAGCACATTTGCGTTATTATGCCTTACCCCCATCTCAGCATCTTTTTTAGAGCGGGCAAGAACCGCACGGATTCCTTTTACTTTATTTGAAGCGATACTGGCGCCTATCCCGCTGCCGCATATAACTATTCCTTTATCGGAATTACCTGAACTGACGCTCTTTCCTACCTTTTCGGCATATACGGGATAATCCACGGAATCACTGCTTTGGGGACCCAAATCATCGACCGTATGACCGACACTTTCAAGAAAGCTTTTGAGTACTTCTTTTAATTTAACCCCTCTGTGGTCCGAACCAATTGCTATTTTCACTTAAAATATTTCCTTTCAATATCCTCTACTTTATTTAATCTTCGTTGGTGGCGGGCGCCGCCGAAAGGTGTATCCAGCCAGGCGTCAACGATATCTTTTGCAACCAGTTCACCGAGCATCTTTCCGCCCAGGCATAAGACATTGCAGTCGTCATGCTCTGAAGCATAGCTTCCGGTCAGGCGGTTGTAAGCAGTTACCGCCCGTACACCTTTTACTTTATTAGCCGTCAACGATACGCCTCCCCCGGTGCCGTCAACTAATATGCCTTTTTTATATTCCCCGTCGGATATTGCCTGAGCTACTAAAAGCGCGTAGTCAGGATAATCACAGGACTCTTCCCTGTAAGTGCCGAAATCCATTACGCTGTATCCTTTATTCTGAAGATAACTTTTTAGTTTTTCTTTTAATTCAAAACCGCCGTGATCCGAACCCATTACAATATCCATTAATTTAATTCTCCATATTAAAATTTTGCTTCTTTTCAGCTAAAGATTGAAATTTAAAGTACGCTCTTTCTTAAATCCTTATGCGGCCGCGGAATAATAACTCTTCTTATTAATATGCCTTCTTCCTCTTTTACGGCACTGCTGCCGGCATTGACTGCCGAGCGAACTGCGCCTACCTCACCGGTTAAAGTAAGATATGCTTTGCCTCCGAGCGCATTGGCCAGCCGGACATCCACAAGTTTAACGGCTGCTTTTTTAGCAGCAGCATCTGCTGCAATTATAGTTGATGCGGCAGAAAATGTTTCTATTATACCCAGGGCCTCAAGTTCCGAAACATTTGAAGTTCCCCTCAATGCAGGGACTAAATCCGGATGAATATTAGGAATCATAAGTTTATCAATAAAAGTATCGGCGGCTATATCCAAACCGGCCTGCAGAGAACTTTGGACATCGGCCGTAGTCCCTGTAATAAGTACAATAAATTTCCCCGGACAGACTGAGTGCGCTTCTACCAGATTGCTTTCGGCAGTCTTTAATAACGCATCGGCAACTTCAAACCCTTTTGCGATACTGTTTAATTCTATTAACCCAATTGCATTTTTCATTACTATATCACCTATCCTTTAATTTCTATATTTTCTTTTGTCACCGCAGAGACTGCGCCGTCAATACTTGAATGTATATTCGCCCCGAGCTGATTTCCGGGAACCTCAGCTATAATATCGCCTTTCTTAACATTGTCGCCTTTTTTTACGGCAGGCACTGCCGATACCCCTATATGCTGTTTTAAAGATATCAGCACATCCGCAGCCTTAATTGTTTTAACTTTATAATTTTCATGCATTTCATATTTATCAATATCGAGCCTCGCAGTCAGCCGGTCAGTGCTAACCCTCCTGTAATTTCTCTCAGGATGTTCTTCTAAATCTATCCGGTTATGAGGTGATTTTATTCCTTTCTCCGTAAGCTCGGCGCTCGTTTGAGCTAAAAGAGCCCTCGGAGAAAGATCCATAGGACAGGCGTACATATCACAGAGCCCGCAGGAACTGCACAAAAAAGAATTAGTAAGATGAACCGGTAAATTTTCCGGAGCTATAAAAAGATTCCTCATGATTTTATGCGGTTCAAGGTCATGGCCTAAAAGATTTCTGGGACAGATAATTGAACAGTCAAAACACTGATCGCAGGTGGATTTTGCCTTCTTTTCCCAGGACTCAGCTGTTCGCTCTTTTTTAATTATAACAGGACTGTCCTCCGGCAGAACAAGCACCCCGCCGCCTAATTTTGTCACCCGGAAATTTCCATCTACTATCTCGCCGGTCATAGGGCCGCCTGCAACTATTTTATAATCTTCCGAATTTGGTTTTGCCTTTTTTATCAGCTCGCTTATTTTTATTCCTACCGGAACATCGGCCAAAAAAGGCTCTTTTAAATCACCGGCGACAGTAATCCAGCGGGTCGTTACCGGTTTATCTTTTTCTACGGCAATATAAATATTTAATATTGTATTTACATTAGTAACTACCGCTCCCACATCAAGCGGAATACCGCCTTCGGGAATAAGGCGTCCGGCTATATCATATACAAGCTCGAATTCGTCCCCGGCGGGATAATAATTATCAAGAAGTATAAGCTCTATATCTGAAGTTGAACCAAGAACAGAATTAAAAGCATCTACGGCCTTTTTATATTTCTTCTTTAATGCAATATAAAGATTCCCGGCTCCGGTAGTACGGCCTATAAATCTAAGACCACCGGCTATCTCTTCGGCTTTTGTTTCCATAAGATATCTGTCGGTAGAAAGAAGCGGTTCGCATTCGGCCCCGTTTGCTATTACAGTATCAACATCGGCCGATATCTTCATATGAGAAGGAAAACCCGCTCCGCCGGCGCCGACAACTCCGGCTGCTTTTATCTTTTTTAATATTTCTTTTCTCTCCATTTATTTTTTTACGCTATCCTGAAATAATCAACCAATGCGCACCTTAAAGGTCTTGTAAAGTTCAAAGCTTTCACCAAACCGTCTCCTGTGGGCGTAGCTATAGAAAGAGCGGCATATCCTTCCCCCATTCCCAGCCCCATAAAAGACGGGCCGTTTTTAACAAAGATAGAACATGCGCCTTTTCTGGCCATAGTAGAAAGATGTTCTATGTTTAAGGAGTGCATAATCGCAGTATGTCCGTTTCCGCCTTCCATACGGACGGCAAGGTCTATGGTCTCTTTTATTGTACCGGTCCGGGCAAAAGGTAAAATAGGCATAAGCTGTTCTGTCCACATAAAATCATGGTCTTTATCTACAGCTCCCCATAAGAGCCGGACATCGGAAGGAATATTTAATCCTATTGCTTTGGCGATAAAAGCAGCATCTTTACCGACATATTCCCTGTTCATTGCGCCTTCGCCGCCGCCTTTACCGGATTCTGTAATAACAATACCTGCAAGTTTATCCATCTGTTCGGCGGTAAGTTCGTAAACATCGTTTCTTTCTCTCATTTTACTGATTATCCCATCATATGCCTTATCGGTGAGCAGAACTTCTTTCTCGGCTGTGCAGAGCACTCCGTTGTCAAAACTCGCGCCGTCTATTATTGAATCAACGGTATTTTGAATATCCGCTGTCTCATCGACTACTACCGGCGGATTTCCCGGTCCAGCAGCAATAACTTTTTTATTGCTTTTCATAGCTGCCTCTACTACCGCCGGGCCTCCGGTTACAAGAAGAACTTTTATATCTTCGTGAGAAAACAAAATTTGGGCTCCTTCCAGGCTCGGTTCGGACATGGCAGTAATAAGATCTGCGGGCGCGCCGGCCGATACTATTGCATCAGTCATACATTTTATAGTTTCCTGAGAAGATCTTTTTGCCGCCGGATGCGGAGCAAATACTACCGCATTACCCGCCGCTATTATGCTTATTGCGTTATTTATAACCGTTGAAGTCGGATTAGTGGACGGCGTAACCGCTCCTATAACCCCGAAAGGCGCATTTTCGACAAGAGTCAAACCCCGGTCACCTGTATATGAGACCGGCTGCAAATCCTCAACACCCGGAGTTTTATCAGCCGCCAGAAGATTTTTTTTAACTTTATCTTTCCAGCGCCCCATACCCGAGTCGGAAGCTGCCAATTTGGCTAAGCTCTCGGTCTGTCCACGCGCCGCTATCCGCATTGCTTCTATGACTTTTCTTCTTAATTCCAGCCCCATGCCCTTAAATTTTTCCTGAGCGGCTTTTGCGGCGGCAATTGCTTCCGGCATAGTTTTATATAAGACCGAGCCGGCAGACACAGCCGGACGGGATGCCGCAGGGACATCTTCAAGTCTTGATACAACTTCACGCACTATTTTTGAAACTTCTTCTCTGCTTATATCCATTTAATGCCTCCGGTTATATTTTTTGTTTTTTATAAATCGGCAATTATATTTAAAATACAATTAGCCCTGTTTATTCTTCTCAAATATTATTTTATTGTTTTTACTGACATAATCGACAATAGCCATTATCGTGCAGTCAACGGGCCGATTATCGGTAATCTCAGTCATTCGGGATGACGAGCCGGTAACATAAAGCACGAGCTCCCCTTCTCCCGCGCCGACCGAGTCTATTCCCACCAAACCAGTTC
>JAQICQ010000134.1 GCA_027858455.1 Elusimicrobiota bacterium
GGGACATATTCGAAACCTGTTGGGATATGTTCGGGCCCTGCTTGAGAAAAATTTTCTCATTAAAACTTTTTTTTAATAACAGGATAAAAAATAGAAATCCTAAAAAAGGTCGGTGCTTAAATAGCGGTCGCCTAAATCCGGCAGTATAACCACTATGGTTTTCTCTTTATTTTCCCTGCGCCGGCCGACTTTAAGCGCGGCGGATGTTGCGGCGCCTGAGGATATACCGGCAAAAATACCTTCAAGCCGGGCAAGTTTCCGGGAAACTTCAACTGCATCGGCGCCTGCGACCTTAACAACCTCGTCAATAATATCCATATCAAGTATGTCCGGGACAAACCCCGCTCCGAGCCCCTGTATTACATGCGGCCCTGGAGAACCGCCGGAAAGCACAGGAGAATCTTCAGGCTCAACCGCGATTATCTTTACTCCCGGTTTAACTTCTTTTAGCCCCTGAGCAACCCCGGTTATTGTCCCCCCCGTTCCAACACCGGCAACTACTATATCCACATCTGAATCCGTATCTTTTAGTATCTCCTTGGCGGTTGTCTTTTTATGCGCGGCTGGATTTGCGGGATTTTTAAACTGCTGGGGCAGGAAAGCTTTCTCATCCTCACTCTCTATCCGGATTGCTTTATCTATGGCCCCTTTCATACCTTCGGCGGCAGGTGTAAGGATAATCCTGGCCCCGAAGGCTTTTAATATTTTTATTCGTTCTATACTCATACTCTCGGGCATAGTCAGCACACACTTATATCCTTTTACCGCAGCCACATAAGCGAGGGCAATTCCGGTATTTCCGGAAGTAGGTTCTACAATATAGTCCCCCTCGTTAAGCTTACCTTCCCTTTCGGCGGTTTCTATCATGGCAAGCCCTATCCGGTCTTTTACACTGCCGGCGGGATTAAAAAATTCAAGTTTTGCGATTATATCAGCCGGAACCCCTTCAGCTATACGCTTTAGACGGACAAGCGGCGTTTCCCCTATTAATTCAGTTATGTTTTTTGCAATATTCATTGTGTTTTTTTTACATCCTTTTTATGACATTTTTATGATATTTAGTATATCAAATATCTTTTTTTATGTAAATCAACTTAATGTTACAGGGATTTCCTTTTCCAATTAGTATTGATTAGAGATAAAGCAATGTGCTGCGCTAACTTGATACTATAGGAATTTCCTTTTCCTATAGTATTGATTAGGGATAAAGCGAGTGTGCTTCGCCTGAGAAACAACCATTTAGGTTGTTTCTCCGAGCGGCTTCGCAAGGGAAAGAATCTGCTTTCCCTTATGGGGATGAAGGAACGAACACATGCATAAGCATGAAGAAGAGAGTTCCTGAATGAGATACAGGGAGCAAAATGTCCAGTGGATATTTTGTGACCGCCAGAGGGATGAGGGAGCGAACGCTGCTAAATGCAGGAGGAGAGAGCGACCGAATAATGTTAGCCCGTATGGAAGTTACGCATGCTTTAGCATGCGCTAACTTGAGTCCGGTAAGTATAACTTTTAGGATTTTTTCAGATACCACTGCCTTATATCTTTTGGGAATTTTTCTATTGAATATCTTAAAGCTGTCCTGGGCATCTTCTTATAATGTTTTTTTAAAAACTTCTCTTCTTCATCACGGTTGCGGTTCCCTACTTCTCTCAACATCCAGCCAACTGCTTTATGAATTAAATCATGTCTGTCATTTATTAATATAAGGGCAATTTTAAGAGTATCCTCAAACTGGTTTAATCTAATAAAATAATGCGTAGAAATAATTGAAATCCTTTTTTCCCAGAGATTATCGGACTTTGCCAGTTTATAAAGAACCGACCTATCTTTATCTTCAAGATAAGCGCCTGCTATTTTATCCGCAGAGACATCAACAAGATCCCAATTATTAACCCGGTCGATATTTGCCAGATATATATCATATATTTCTTTTTTAATTTTTTTGTCGCTTTTTTTAAACCGGTTAATCAAAATCAATAATGCCACCATGCGTTCCTCATGAAATTTTGATCTGAGAAGTTTACAGACCACTTTAAAATTAAGTGTGTTGTATTTTTTAGCTATTTTTCTGCAATCCGGCATTCTGATACCGAGAAATATATCCCCCTCGCCATACTGACCTTTTCCTGTTTTAAAAAAACGCAGATGACCTTCAGCTGTCTTTTTATTGCTTTCTTTTCTTAAATCTTGTTTAAGTTTTTTTAGGATATCT
>JAQICQ010000220.1 GCA_027858455.1 Elusimicrobiota bacterium
AAAAACATTCTTCCGGAAAAAATAAAAAAATCAGTATTTAAAAAATTCAGCAAGAAATTTCATCCGGCAAATCAGCCTGTTCCGGTTGTAGATATTGTTCATAACAGGTTAAATATTGAAATAAACAGAGGCTGCCGCAACAGATGCCGGTTCTGTCAGGCGACAAACATATATGCGCCTTACCGCCAGCGCAGCAGCAGCGATATCCGGGACCTTGCCGCCGAATCGGTGGCTTCTACCGGGTTTGACGAAATATCGCTGACTTCTCTCTCCGCTTCGGGACATCCAGGGCTTTGTGAAATACTTGATGATCTGCATTTTTCTCTGAGAGACCTCGGGGTATCCGTTGTCCTCTCCAGTATGAGGCCGGAGGCATTTAGCGGGCCGGTTGCCGGCCGGCTGCGGAGGCTTAAAAGCGGAGGGCTGACTTTTGCGCCCGAGACACCTTCTGCCCGGTTAAAGAAAGTAATAGGAAAGAATATCAAGAATGCTGAAATAATAAAAGTTGCTTCAATGGCAAAAGAGATGGGGTGGAAAAAAATCAAGCTATATTTTATGATAGGACTTCCCGGTGAGACAATGGAGGATATAAAAGGGATAGTTGATTTTATAAAAGAGGTAAAAAGGAAAAGTGCAGTTCATATAAATGTCTCCGTAAATCCTCTTACTCCCCAGGCGCATACGCCTTTTCAGTGGTTAAAATGCATAGACCCGGATGAACTTGCCGAAAAGATAGAGTATATCTCCTCTAAAGCCCCGGCCAGAGTCAGTAGTTTTTGTAAAGAAAAATATATAGTTGAAAACATCTTAACCCGCGGCGGGAAAAATTGTGCTGAGATAGTTTACCGCGCAGCAAAAGAAGGGGCTCTGCTTCAGCAGAGTCAGCGTTTTTTCAGATTTGAACCGTGGGAAAAAGCTTTTAAGGATACCGGCTCAAGCTGGCAAGAGTATTATTTCAGAGAGTTTGATATTAAAAGCAGGCTCCCCTGGGATTATGTAGATACCGGTATAAAGAAAAGCTATCTAAAAAAACAATATAAATCCGCAATGGAGGCAGCCGCAGATGTTGAGTAAAAGAGTAAGGGTTAAATACCGCAAAAAATATCCGGCGTTTTTAATCGGTCATCTGGACACGGTCAAAGAGATACTCAGAGGAATGAGAAGAGCCGCATGGCAGTTTGAGTTTACAGCCGGGTTTAATCCTACGATTAAGTACTCTTCGACTCCCGCTTTAAGCCTGGGATTTTTAAGCGAGGCGGAATATATAGATGTTTGCCTGACGGAAAATGTGAAGGAGTTCAAAAAGGCTGAATTTACAATATCGCTTGCCGAAGGTTTGCAGATTATTGAAATAACTGAGCTGTCGCCCGGCGAACTTCCCATAAATGACAAAGTAAAGGGGTTCCGTTATGAGATTGCAAGTAAAGACGGTCAGGAAATAAAGATGGCAGCCCCGTCAAAGTCGGTTAAATTAGTAAAAAAGGAAAAATATTATATAATATTGGATACATTTAAAAGGGACGGAGGAATAAAAAATCCGCGCAAAGGTATTAAGGAAGGAAAATACGCTATCAAGAAACTAAGTTGTATTTTTTCTTAATTAACCTTTCTTAATTAACTTTGTTTAATTAAAATTTCAAAAAGAAAATAAAAAAGGAGTATAAAAGAGAATGTCAAAAAAAATATACGCAGATATAACAGAAGACGAAAATAGAATAGCCATAGTTGAAAAAGGCAGATTAATTGATCTTCATATTATGAGGTATTCAGATCAAAACAGGGTGGGGAATATCTACAGCGGAGTTGTGCAGAATGTTTTAAAAAATATAAATGCCTGTTTTGTGGATATAGGAACCGGGAAAAATGTATTTCTGCCTATATCCGATTATAAAGGGAATATCAAAAAAGGGAAGAAGGTTTTAATACAGGTGGCCAAAGAAGAGGTTCAGGAAAAAGGCGCAAAAGTAACCGGCAAAATTTCGCTCTCCGGGCGCCATATAGTTTATATGCCTAAAGAGGGTAAAATCGGAGTTTCAAGAAACATAAAGGATAAAAAAGAGCGAAAAAGGCTGAGGAGCTTACTGGCCGCGGCCGCATCCAATGGGGAGGGTTTTGTAGCCAGGACAAATGCAGAGAATCTTAAGAAAAGAACAATAATGAGGGAAGTAAAATATCTTAGGCAGGAATGGAAAGGTATTGAAAAAAGCAATAATAAAGCAAAAAGAAACCAAAAACCCGTTATTCTTCACAATGAAGCCAACCTGGTTATATATGCGGCAAGGGAATTTTTGGATTCAGATACTTTGGTATTTATAATAAACGATAAAAAGCAGTACAAAGAAGTTAAAACTTTCATAAAAAAGACAGACCCTTCTTTAAAAAACAAGATTGAGCTTTATAAATCCGATATGCCGATTTTTGAAAGGTATAAAATTGAGAGCCAGATAGATAATCTTAAAAAACGGACTATATCGCTTGACTGCGGAGGTTACATAATTATAGAACAGACCGAAGCGCTGACCGCCATTGATGTAAATACAGGGAGTTACACTAAAGGTTCTAACAGGGAAAAAACAGCCATGAAAGTTAATTCGGAAGCGGCTCGCCTGGCGACCTCTCAAATAATTTTAAGGGATCTTGGAGGGATAATAATTATTGATTTTATAGATTTAAAGACAAAGAAAAACCGGAATAAGCTTTTAAGTATTATGCATCAGGAGATGAAAATTGACAAGGCCAGCCTTAAGATATTTCCCATGTCGCGTCTAGGGTTAATTGAAATGACCCGCCAGAGGCGGAAGGAATCAATTATTAAGATTCTGGGCCAGGACTGTCCTTACTGTTCGGGTAGCGGGATCATTTTCTCCGAAACTACTATGTATATTAAGATTAAAAGAGAGCTTATAAGAAAAGGGCCGAAGATAAGATCAAAGTATATTAATCTTTTTCTTCACCCCCGGGTAGCGGAGGAATTTGACAGTAAGGGATTGCAAAATATAGAAAAACAGATAAAGAAAAAAATAAAATTAAGGCGCGACTATAAGCTGCATCACGAAGATTTTAAAATCACGGCTTAAGAAATGGTGACATTTATTGGTTTATCGAAGGAATCTTCTGTTAATTTAAAGCGACGGCAACTATAAAACACGGTCTATAAGGAGAAACTATGAAAGATATATTCAAAATTATTTTAAAGATATTAAAACTTGACAATGATTTTTATAATAATGTCAGTGATGAGGCCGAGGACCTTACTCTTGCTGCACTTGTTGTCATTATATCGTCTCTTGCTGCCGGAATAGGCAGTATATCCCAGGTGGGAATTGCCGGAATCATAGTTGGTACGATAGGGTCACTAATAAATTGGGGGTTATGGGCGGGTATAATATATATTGTCCTGATTCGGTTTTTCCCAGAAAATACAGTTGATGCCTCCCCCCGGGAGATATTTATAGTTTTAGGTTTTGCGTCGGCGCCCGGTGTCATAAAGGCAGGAGGAATAATTCCTCCTTTTCATTCTTTTTTATTTATACTTTCCAATCTTTGGATGGGGGTTTCTATGGTAAAGGCCCTGGAAGTTAAAACTGAATTTAAAAACCGGTGGATTGTTCCGGCTCTGGTTGTCGGCGGCTGGCTGGCGATGGCGGTAATTATAGTATTGGCCGGACTTTCAATGAAAAGGCTATATTAGAAAGGTTTTATAGGCACTTTGTCGGCACTTTAAAGGAAAAATGCACTTGATTAAATATACGGAAAACCTTTTGGTGGCCATTAATTAAATTCTGATTCATTGACTTTGGATTATTTAAGTTTAGATGAATTTTAATAGAAATTAAAAAAGGAGTTAAAAGAGAAAAATACTCTCAAGAATGCGGATTAAAAGTGTTTTGATTTTTTGGGAGCTCTACACACTAAATGCGGAGGCTGAGACACATAGGTAACACTTTTGGTATAATAACAAAACCGATAAAAGATACCAAAGGAGTTGCCAATGAACAGGAAGAATGTAAAGTCAAAATATGATAAATGGCGCGAAAAAGCACAAAAATGGAAACTCTCAGCAAATGCTCGGTTAAGATTGGAATGGATAATATTTTACCATACACAGGGAAATAAAAATGCGGCAGGAACATGCAGGCATTTTGGGATGTCACGAAAAACATTTTACAAATGGTATAATCGATTCAATGAGGCAAACGAGCATCTAGAAGAGTTGGAAGATCAGTCGAGAGAACCCTATAATAAAAGAAAATGGGAAGTAAGTCTCAAACAGGAGATAAGGATAAAAGAGCTCAGAAGAGAGCATATGCACTACGGCAAGAAAAAGTTAAAAGTGCTCTATGAAAAGAAATACTCCGAAGAGATATCGACATGGAAGATAGAACGGGTAGTAAGAAAACATAAACTTTATCCTGATCAGATAAAAGCAGAAAAAATTGCCCGGAAGCGAGCCCGAGGAAGAAAAAGTCAAAAAAAGAGAATAACGCAGCTTAAAAAAGAAGAACAGTTATGGTTTTTATTGCAGCTGGATACGATAGTAATATACTGGGATAAATTTAAGAGATATATAATAACAGCGGTAGACCATGCAAGTAAGTTGGGCTATGCGCGTATGTATAAAAGAAAAAGTTCACGGGCAGCAAAAGATTTTCTACACAGGCTGCAATATCTGATAGGGGTATCTATACAGAACTTGCAGACGGACAACGGTTCTGAATTCACATATTATTTTGATAAAACTTCAAAGGAATTTGGAATAAATAGATATTTCTCGAGAGTAAAAACACCGAAGGATAACCCGGAGATAGAAAGATTTAACCAGACTTTGGAATATGAGTGGTTAAATGACGGTAATTTTGAATTGAATTGTAATAATTTTAACAAGAGATTAACAAAATGGCTGGTGGAGTACAATTTTAACAGGCCGCATCAGACACTTGATTATTTAACGCCTATGGAGTATATTGAAAAAGAGCATAATGAAAAAAGCAAAGTGTTACCTATGTACCCAGCCAGCACACTAAATTGAGTTTTAATATAATAATTGTTATAATCTTATAGTTTAAAGTTTAATAAAAACAAGGAGTATTATTGTGGCATATCAAAGAACGAAGTATCCGCCTTGGAGCTGGTCTTCATCGAGAAAGAGCACTTTCAGAGAGTGTAAAAGAAAATATTATTATAATTATTACGGAGCGCATAACGGGTGGGAGTCGTCCGCGCCCGAAGAAGCTAAACAGGCCTACAGACTTAAAAATTTAGACGGCATATATCTGATACTCGGAAGCGCGGTCCATGAGATTGCTGAATTCACATGTAAGATAATTGACAGCACTTCTAAACTTCCCGAAGAGGCAAAACTTATTGATAAAATAAGAGACAACCTTAACCGGGCCTATGCTGAATCAAAAAACCCGGAAACCTGGTACAGTTCCCCCAAACAGAATTTTATGCTCCAGGAATTTTATTACGGCGACGGCCTATCCGGGCGGATGATAAAATTAATAAAAGAGCGGATGAGAAAAGCTGTCCCTAATCTTTTAACTTCAAAAAGCATTTCGGAAATAATTAAGGATAAATGCGAAATAAAAATAGCTGAGAGTATGGATACATTTATGATGGGCAATACTGCGGTTTACGCTATCCCTGACCTTGTATATAAGGACAAAGAAGGAAACTGGATAGTTGTTGACTGGAAGACGGGGAAAGAATACGACAGCCACCCGGCTCAGATAACGGTCTATGCCATATATATTATGGAAAAATTTAATATTAAAGCAGAGGATATCAAGGGAAGAGTGGAGTATCTTTTGACCGGGCACAACAGGGATGTTGAAATAACTCCGGACACGGTAAAAAAAGTAAGAGATGAAATTACAGAAAGTATAAAAAACATGAGAAAATATCTTGAGGATGTAGAAGAAAATATTCCCGGGAGCAAAGAAAAATTTCCCATTACCGGGCATACAAGATTTTGTAAATGGTGTAATTTCTATGAGATGTGCAAAGAAGAGCTGGAGAGCAAAAAATGAAAAAAACATTTGTACTTGATACCAATGTACTGATACATGATCCGGACAGCATATACAGTTTTAATGACAATAACGTAGTCTTGCCTCTGACTGTTATCGAGGAGTTGGACGGGCTTAAAAAATTCCCGGACGAGAGGGGGCGCAATGCCCGCCGGGCTACACGCAAACTTGATAATCTTAGAATAAAAGGCAATATTGCCCGGGGGGTAAAAACAAAAGAGGGCGGGTCCATACGCGTAGAGATGTCTGTAAAGGCCAAACTGCCTATTGCTCTGGTAAATAAAGCGGATAATGACATACTGGCGATGGCTCTGGGCCTTAAAGAGTCCGGTGAAACGGTGATATTTATTTCCAAAGATATTAATATGAGGATTAAGGCCGAAGTGCTGGGGCTGGAAGTCCAGGACTTTGAAAAATCAAAAGTTAATATAGACGAGCTATATAAAGGATGGAAAGAAATTGAAGTGGAGGATAAAATTATCGATGAATTTCACCGTCAAAAGAAAATGCCTTCTCCCGATAAAGATATCATTCCACAGCAGTTTGTCTTATTGAGGTCAGATTCTGATCCCAAAAAAACCGCTCTTGCCAGATATTCTCCGAAGGAAGAATTGCTTGTAAAAATAAATCACGACAGCAGTTCTCCGTGGGGGTTAAAACCGCTGAATTTAGAACAGAGTTTTGCTTTTGAAGCTATATTAAACGAAGAGATTAAACTGGTAACTTTAGTAGGTATAGCCGGAACCGGAAAGACCCTGCTGGCTTTGGCCTGCGGTCTTTATCTGACTTTCGACAGGGAGATGTACAGGAGACTGCTTATATCCCGGCCGGTGGTGCCGATGGGTAAGGATATCGGGTATCTCCCGGGTTCAAAAGAGGAGAAACTTGCTAATTGGATGGGGGCGTTTTACGATAATCTGGAATTTCTTGTAGAGACCAGCGGGAAGAATTTTTCAAAAAATCCGGAGGGTAAAAAAATCCCGAAAAAATCCTCAGCCATCGTAGAGGATTTGTTTTCAACAGGCAAGCTGGAGATGGAAGCACTTACCTATCTCAGGGGCAGGAGTATTCCAAGCCAGTTTATAATCATAGATGAGGCGCAGAATTTAACTCCCCTGGAGGTAAAGACCATAGTTTCAAGAGCCGGTAAAGATACAAAAGTTATAGTAACCGGGGACCCCTATCAGATAGATAATCCCTATCTTGATTCTTCTTCAAACGGATTGACTTATCTTGCGGAAAAATTTAAAGGTCAGAATATTTTCGCTCATGTGACTCTGGGCAAGAGCGAAAGGAGTGATTTGGCGGCGCTGGCTGCAGAACTTCTGTAGGAATGGATAATTTAGCCCGGTTTTTTTTAAGAAAAAGTAAGCATTATTCAGCCCATACAGCTTATGAGGAATTTAAGCAAGACAGTTATATATCCTACAACTATCGCCGGGTGCGCAGGGAGGTTCTTGCCTTTGCCGGCTATCTTAAGAAAAGAGGTTTTAACAGGGATTCCAAATTAGCTATTCTCGCCGGGAATTCTATTTACTGGCCTGTAGCATATTTTACCGGACAGGTTTTAGGGATACCGGTAATTCCGCTCGACCCGCTTCTTTCCCCCCGGGATAATATACATTTTTTACGCCATTCCGGCGCTGATATTCTTTTTACCGATTCCGACATATATGACCAGATGGATTTGGATAGTGACACTGGTCTGAATATAAAAGAAGTTATTATTTCCGACGGCAAAGTATATGCTAACAGGGGGGTAAGCAGTTTAGAAAATATTATAAATGATAATCCTGTTCCCTCCCCGGCTGCGGTTGCCAATGATTCTGAAATTGAAAAAGAGGATACCGCTATTATTATCTATACTTCCGGCACAACCGGTTCACCCAAAGGGGTAATGCTGACTCACGGCAATATTCTGCATCAGATAGAGGCAATCCCCTCGGCCATTAAATTTAAAGATGATGATGTTTTTATCGGGATACTGCCTCTGTTTCATATGTTCCCGTCAACTACTTGTATGTTGGCGCCGTTTAACGCCGGCTGCAAAGTAGTCTTTCTTAACTCGCTTAAAGCAACTAATATAGTCAGGGTACTTAAAGAAAAAAAGGTCAGTATTATGATAGGTGTCCCTGCATTGTTTGAATCCTTAAAAAGGACAATAGAGAGAAAGATAGGCAAAGCCTCAGTTTTTAAAAAGGCTTTTATAAATACTTCCCTGGGCATTTCTAAAGTGGTTACGGCAATGAATTTAAACCCTCCGTCATTGCTTTTTAAAAGCCTGAAAAACAAAGCCGGCATGAAGTATCTGCGCCTTATGGTTTCAGGGGGCGCTCCCCTTATGCTTAAAACAGGTGCTTTTTTCGAGATGATGGGTATAGAATTCATACAGGGATACGGCTTAACTGAAACTTCGCCTGTGCTGACGGTTAATTATCGCATGGGGGTAGGGCTTGAATCCGTTGGACAGCCGCTTGACGGAGTTGAGATACGATTAAAAGCTAAAAATGAAAAAGGAATCGGCGAGATAGAAGTAAAAGGCGATAATATTATGGCCGGTTACTATGGTAATGCCGCTGCTACCGAAAAAGTAATGGACGGACAGTGGCTAAAGACCGGTGATGCGGGGTATATCGGTGAAAATGGTTGTCTTTATATTAAGGGCAGAAACAAAAATGTAATAGTCTCCTCTGCCGGTAAAAATATTTACCCCGAAGAAATTGAAGAAATTATTATGGAAAGCCGGTATGTGCTTGAAGCTATGGTTTGCGGCCGCCGTATTTCATCGAATAATCACGGAGAAAAAGTAGCAGCATATATATATCCCGATTATGATATGCTGGACAGTTACTTTAAAAAAAACAAGATTGATTACGTCAGCGATAATATAGAAAAACTCATAAAAAAAGAAGTAAATAAATATACAGCCGACTTGCCGGCTTATAAGAAGATAAAAAACATTAAAATTCAGGTTGAAGAATTCCAAAAGACCTCAACTAAGAAAATCAAAAGATATCTCTATATCAATCAAGAATAAACATAAAGTTAACAAAAGCAAAATTTTGAGAACCGTCTTTTTTTAAAGCAGTTAATTAAATAATTATCTATTTGCGTTAACAAATCAAATATGATATATATTTTTAAAACAAATACCCC
>JAQICQ010000222.1 GCA_027858455.1 Elusimicrobiota bacterium
CCGGCGGCGGTCCGGGAACTCTTACCGTCTCATGGACTCCGACTTCAGGTAAAGATACTTCCGGCGGGGATGAAACCTTCTCAAGATATTATGTTTTCTGCGCCACTACCGGATTTGATACCATAGGGCTTTCCGACGCCGTTGATAATGACGGCGACGGATGCGCCGACGAAGAGCGTTTAGACGGGATAGATAATGACGGCGATGGTTCAACGGATGAGGACATAAACATTCTTGCCGCCGATGTTATAACTTCAAGTGATACCACCGAGGTTGAACTTACAAAAGATTCATACAATCAGTCCTTAAATGATGATAAAAATTATTATGTAGCAGTTGTTATGACAGATGAGTGGGGCAATGAATCAAATATGCAGAGTTATTCTTACTACGGTCCGGTATCTCCCGGCGGTGATTCTCAGGATGTTTTTGTAACTTCTGTTTCTGACGGAACAAATTCCGCCACGGTTCTTGACGGTTCCGAATATTTAAGAGACCTTGATTCTACGGTAAGTTTTACACTTAACGAAGACCCGGGAGCAAACACACCGGAGCTTTATTACGATGATGACGCCGACCCGACTGACGGAACTTCAGATACTGCGTCGGGAAGCGGAACCTCCTGGAGCGCGACGGTCTCTGCCGCTGATGCTAATGTAACAGACGGGGCTGCGATAAGACTGACCATAAAAATAGGAACGACATGGTACTATAAGACCGGGACAACTCCGTGGTCTTATATAGTTGATGGAGCTGCTCCGACAAATGTAGGAGGCGATACGCCCTCTGATAACAGTACGGATTTGGCTACTTCAACCGATACAATAGCTCTCAGCGCAACAGATAGCGGGGCAGGAGGGATAGAATATTACATCCAGGTTGCTACCGATACCGGTTTTACAAAAGGACTTCAGTCATCCGGCTGGCAGACAACGCTGATTTTTTCACCAACTCTTATAACAAATACAACTTATTTCTGGCATGTAAAAGCAAAGGATTCTCTCAGCAATGAGACCGTTTATTGCGGTGATGCCGATACAGCCGGTTATCATCAGTTTACCACCGAGTTTAATTATACTCCCGTATTCGGCGATATAGTTATAAACGAAATTCTTGCCGATACGGCCGAGAGCGCTCCGGTAGTGGCTGTTGATGATAATGATGAATTTATTGAACTTTACAACAATACCGCTTATGATATAGATGTTGTTAACTGGATATTTGATGA
Organism: Elusimicrobiota bacterium; assembly: GCA_027858455.1. Taxonomy (GTDB): domain Bacteria; phylum CG03; class SLGR01; order SLGR01; family JAGXOG01; genus JAGXOG01. The sequence goes on from JAQICQ010000222.1 coordinate 1,229, forward strand.
CGGAGATGCTGCAAACGATACAATCGAGAAATGGACATACGGTGTTTTAAATGAAGTAGATGTAACTACAGATACTACGGTTATACCGGCCGGAGAATATGCTGTAATTCTTGATCAGGAATATGTTTCGGGAGGAATCGATCTTAGTCCCGGAAATCAGCCCTATGATTTTCCGGCGGATACAGTAATGCTTACTTTTGGTAATGCTGACCTGGGAACCGGTCTTGCTGAGTCAGATATTCCGGATGTAGTATTAAAAGATGTCGGAGGAGTTGTGATCTCTTCATGGACATATTGTGCAAATACAGGGCAGGCATCAGGGCACTCAGTGGAAATGCTTGATTATGCTATGCATAATGTTTCCAGTAATTGGGGAGAATGTACCGACGATTCCCAGCACGTGCTTATAAGCACCGGCCATTTTTCCACGCCGGGAGCCCAGAATTCGGTTTATTCTCCGAATACTGCGCCGAATGCCCCGACTTTAACTTCACCGACTGACGATAATTGGATAAATGATATTACCCCCACATTTGAGTGGTCGTTCTCAGATGACGACGCCGGAGATTCTCAAGGTGCATACAGAATACAGATAGATGATGATATTAATTTCGGCAGTATTATAGAAGACCCCGGGAAAACCTCCTCGGCCTCTGAATCTTATACTTCTTCTAACTTAAACGAAGGGCAGTGGTACTGGCAGGTAAAGACCTGGGATTCTTTTGACGCCGAAGGTCCTTATTCTTCAACTTATACAGTTAAAATAGATACTACTCCTCCAACAAACGCTTCAGATATTTCAGGTACTCCGCCTTTAAATACATGGAGTAAATCCGCAATTTTAAAAACCGATTGGACAGCCGGTTCGGATGAATTGTCAGGTCTTGAAGGTTATTCAGTTGAATGGGATACTAACACTGGGACAACACCGGATGATACTTCTGATATAGGAAGCGGTGTTGTATCTGATGATACTTCAGATACCTATCTGGATAAAAGTTTTGACAGTTGGTATTTTCACATAAAAGCGGTTGACAATGCCGGCAATATCAGCACTTTTACTGCCCATTATGGTCCTTACTGGCTCGATCATGTTGCCCCGTCAACCTGTACTTTAACGGCTGCCGCAGGCGCGGGAAACGAGATTGATTTAAGCTGGACCTTTGCGAATGATGTTGACTCCGGGATAGATAAATACAGATTATACCGCGCTACAGAGACTATAACCGACGGCAATAAGAAGGACTCCTATGTCACCGAACTTTCTACATTTTCTGTCGCGATTGATTCTTATACCGATACAACCGCGGTATCCGGCACAAACTACTATTATTGTCTGGAGATTATTGATAATGTAGGCAATACCAATCTTTCTAACAGTGAAAATATAGAATCCGCATTTAATCTCCTGGATGTATGGCATGTTCCTAAGTCAACTGTTCCCGGAACTATACCTGCAGTAAATTACAGAAATCCGTCGTCTCCCGATGATACAGTATTGGTAGAAATATGGATAGGCGCGGCAAGTCAGTATGAGATAAGTTATGCGACATTATACTACACTACCGATGGGGCAAGTCCGGTTGAGACATCCTCATCTACAAATTTATCTTATTCGCATCCTGTCAGCGGAGATTCATTCTTTGTTACCGATTCGTCTATTCCTGTTCAATCAGATGGAACTACTGTAAAATATATGATAAAATGCGGGACAACTTCGGCGTCTATGGATGACACCTATATCTATTATGACGGTAAATACGGAAATATGACAGGGACCCCGTTTTCATATATCGTAGGATGGGGGGTTTCAATAGTAGAGCAATACGATAC
>JAQICQ010000014.1 GCA_027858455.1 Elusimicrobiota bacterium
GAAGCGTCTTCGGCAATAGAGAATACTCAGCTTTATAAAGAAATGAAAAAATCTTTTGAGTCTTTTATAAATACGCTTGCAGAGACGATAGATGCCCGGGATCCGATGACAGCGGGCCACTCAAAGAGGGTTTGCGGTTATTCTGTTCTTATAGCACAAAAAGTTGGATATACTAAAGAAAAAGTTGAATCTTTGAAGTATGCCGCTTTGCTTCACGACCTCGGTAAAATAGGAGTTAAAGAAGCAGTGCTTACAAAACCCGGCCGATTAAATGACGAAGAATTTAAACATATACAGGGTCATGCGGATATGACCCGGAAGATACTTGAAAGGACATATTTCCAGAAAGGGTACAGAGATATACCGGTTACTGCTTCCTCACATCATGAAAATTTAGACGGTTCCGGCTATCCCCTACATATGAAAGGAAAAAACATTCCGGAGCCTTCCCGCATAATGGCAATTGCCGATGTATTTGATGCATTAACCTATAAAAGACATTACCGGGAGCCCATGCCGTTTCTTAAAGTCATAAATATTTTAAAAGAAGATATAGGGTCTAAATTTGACAGTAAGCTTGTGAAAGTTTTTCTTAATCGGGAGATAACTGATATCTTATCGATAATGTTAAAAAACAGCGGACGAACTGCTTCTGAAGAAATTGATGTTATATTAGCGGGAATAACCATAGACGGGATATGCAGTAAGATAGAAAACGGCACAGAAGACAAGTTTATAAAAGTATTCAAGCGGTACTATCCCCCTCAAGTGAAAAGTGAAAAATAAAATAAATATTTTCTTACAGACGGCGTTTATTTTAACGGTTTTGCAGATGCCCGTTTCGGCAACAATGCGTACGCACTACAGCAAAAATCCTTATTATTACTACATTATGGCAAGGGTAGATATAGAAAACGGCAACCTTGAAGAAGGAATAGAAAACTACAAGAAAGCAATTAAGTTAAATAAAGATGATTTCACAATAGCCAGGGAACTTTTAGATATATATTATATTACCGGCAATTACAGCGAAGCTCTTAATATTGCCGCAGGGCTTTATACTAAATTTTACGACGAGCGGGGAATTGCGGAAATATATGCGGATATTCTGGCTAAAAATGATAAATTCGACAGGGCTATAGAAATATATGAAAAATTATTAAAAAATAATTCCTCAAATAATGAAATCCGCCTGAATTTAGCCTCACTTTATCAGGCCGAGGCCCGCGACAAAGAAGCGCTCCGGCAATATATTAAGATTCTAAAGAATAATCCTGAAAATAATTTTGCCCGTATTTCAATCGGGGATATTTATCTGAGTATGAAAAAATATTCCGCGGCGGAAGAAATATATCTTGAATCTATTAAATACGGAGCGGACATAAGGGATATCTACCGCCAGGCCGCTCTTGTAAATAAATACCGAGGTAAAAGGAAAAAATCCCTGAAATATCTCCAAAAAATTATTCAAGAATATCCCGAGGATTTAAAGACACTGCTTCTTTTAGCCGAGATTTACCAGGACAGCCACCAATTAAAAAAAGCAGAAAAGGTACTTAAAAAAGTTAATGAATTGACAGACAGCAATATAGGGGTTCTTTTAAGAATGGGCCTGCTTTATACAGAAATGCAAGAGCATGACTTGGCTATACAGATTTTTAAAGAAGCCGTTCGGAAGTATCCGGACGATTACAACAGCTGGTATTTTCTCGGATTAGCTTATGAATACGCAGAGAACTACATGGAAGCGGAAAAAACTCTTTTAAAAGCTCTTGAAATCAGAGAAGAAGAGCAGATATATTTTCATATGGGGATTATATACGACCGGATGGGGTTATCTCAAAAAGCAATAGATATGTTTCAAAAATGCCTCCGGATTAACCCCGGTCACGCCTCGGCGCATAACTATTTGGGTTATACCTGGGCGGAAAAAGGAGTAAATCTGGAGATGGCTGAGATGCATATCAGGAAGGCGCTAGAAATAGAGCCGGGCAACCATGCTTATACAGACAGCCTGGGCTGGGTTTTATATAAACAGAAAAGATACGAAGAATCAGTTATTAATTTAAAGAAAGCCGCTTCCATGACAGAGGACGCGGTTATATACGAACATCTCGGAGACGCTTATTTAAGAATAAGCAAAAAAGAAAAGGCAATAAAAACCTATAAAAAAGCATTAAAGCTGGAGCCGGAGAACAAAAGGATAAAAAAGAAGCTAAATGAGGTTTCCGGTAATTAAGTATATAGCTGCATTTATGCTTTTGTTTACGGCAGCTTGCGCTCCGGTTTCTTTTGATATCCCCTCAAAAGATTTAACAGGGGTCATGTATATAAGCATAAACAGCCGGGATTATTTAAACGGTATATTTGAAGTGCAGGGGGAGAAAGAAGAATTTGTAATCTATCTTTATTCACCGGCGTCTGACCCGATAGGAAGTATAGCGGTAAAAAAGAGACGTATAATAAAAAACAGCACCGGGTTTGAAAATGAATTTATAGATATATTTAAATACTGGCCTTATATTTTCGGATGGGGGAAAAGAAAGGGAGAAGAGACTCAGAAAATCAGAGGGGGCAGGATTGTTTATGATAATTTTAAAGGAGAGAATCCCGAAAGAGTAAAGGTCTCCTTAAACGATACGGAGATTGACATAAGTATAAACTATGGAAATAAAGACACCGGCAAAGATTAATATATTTCTCAACGTTGGGAAAAAACGCAGCGACGGATTTCACAGGATTGTATCCCTGATGTCTAAAATTAATATCTTTGACCGTATGGATATTTCTCCGGCCGATAATATTGAAGTTTCCGGGATGGACTGGCTTCCGGAAGAAGATAACCTAATTTATAAAGCAGCGCTTAGTTTAAAGGAGCATACAGGTTATGATAAGGGCTGCCGGATAAAAATAGATAAATCTATTCCCGATGGCGCGGGCCTGGGCGGAGGGTCGTCGGACGCTGCCGCAATTCTTAAAAGTTTAAATAAATTATGGGAGACCGGACTGGATAGAAAAGAACTTATGGAGATAGGAAAGCAGCTGGGCAGCGATGTTAATTTCTTTCTTTACCCCGGGATTTGTCTGGCGCGGGGCCGGGGGGAGAGAATCCAAGAGTTAGAGCACGAGAAAATCTATGACGGTTCAATTGTCTTAATAATGCCGGATATTAAAATATCAACCAGGAAAGTATATGAAAATTATTCCGACGCAATTTTATCTGAAAAAAAGTTGTCCGAAGAAAAATTATCAGAAAAAAAATTGACAGAAGAAAAAGAGTTAAATAAGATAATTAATAATTTCCAAAAAGGAAACTGGGCAGAGATATTAAAAAACGATTTACAGAAAACAGTATTTAAAGAATATCCGATTTTAAAGAGTATCTATAATCGTATAAAAAACTGGGGGGCAACACCTCTGCTTTCAGGGAGCGGTTCGTCACTGTTTGCCCTGTCAGATAATTTAAAAACAGCTGAATCCATTGCCGATATAGTTAAAAATAATTTCGGTTATAAGACAGCCATAGTAAAACCATTTATTGGGGAGTAGCCAAGCGGCAAGGCCCCGGGTTTTGGTCTCGGGATCCGCAGGTTCGAATCCTGCCTCCCCAGCCATTTGGGGTATATACCGAGCTCTTCGTATTGCTTTATTTCAGCAATAGTATTATTTAGCCTTTGTTCTTCTTATTATAAAAAACAAACTTTTCTTTTGAATAAAATCAAAATTAATCGTCGATTGACGACGGTGAATTAGAATAGTAATAATTACTAAACAAAAAATTAACCTTGACATATTAAATTGTGTGTGTTAATAATGTAAAGGAACCTAAACAGAAAGGCGAAAAAATAATGAAAATATTACAACAAAGAGAAGGAAGAACACAAATAGAAGTATTGTCGGTTATTGTTAATTTTCAGTATGAACAAGATATTAATCCGAGAATTACTGATATAACTAAGAGGTTACCATTAACAAAAGGAGCGGTTTCAAATAATTGTCAAAAATTATTAAAACAAAATCTTGTTGTTGAAATAGACAAGAGATATTCATTAAATGAGCCAACATTTATAGATGCATATAAAGAACACCTTGAGCACTATTTCATAAGAGAGCCGCTTGTTAACAAGTTTAAGGAAAAGATAGAAGAGCAAAATGAAATTAGAACAGAGACAAAAAATAAATTGAATAATTGGCTAAGTGATTCAGATAACAAACAATTTTTTCTAAATATATTGCTGCAGGCTTTAAAGGCAACTAATAAAACCTCTCTTATTCAAACTCTTAGAGAGGTATTTTTATATGCAGACATAATTGTCTTAAGATTAAATACATATTTAGATGAGAAAAATCAATTTAAAGAAATCATTAAGAATTTAGCGGTTTGTATGGATCATCAACATGAAGAATTAAGCAATATAATAAAAGATAAATATGGAGAAAAACAATGACAATGACTTTAGAGCAATTAGATAAGCACCTTTTTAAATGTGCTGATATTATAAGAGATACTGTAGACCCTACTGATTATAAGGAATATATTTTGCCGTTAATTTTCTTTAAAATTATTAATGATACCTATGAAGACGAATACCAAGAAGCGCTTAAAGAATACCAAGATGAAGATATTGCTCGTGATGAAAGCCTTCATATGTTTAATATCCCTACAAAATATAATTGGAAAGCATTATTAGATAGGAAAAAGAATATTAGTCAGTTTATAAATGAAATTTTTAATAAAATTGAAGAAAAAAACAGGGAAAAACTTTCGGGTGTATTTAGAGCAGATTTTGTAAAAGCTGAAGCTTTGAATGATCAAAAACTTGGCAAATTAATACAGCACTTAGATAAGAAAAATCTTAGCCGTGACCGATTGCCTGCAGATGTATTGGGAGAGGCGTATATGGACTTGGTTAGTTATTTTGCATCCCAGGAAGGAAAATCCGGTGGGCAGTTTTTTACTCCACCGATTATTGTAAATCTCATGGTACAGCTACTTGCTCCCTTTAAAAAAGGTGAGACCCTTCATGATCCCACAGCTGGATCGGGGGGAATGTTAGTCGAAGCTGCTCAATATTATAAAGAAGTTCAAAAAAAAGACCCTTCAAAATTAAAGCTTACTGGACAGGAAATTAATCCTGATATTGCGGCAATCGCAAAAATGAATATCTATATAAATA
>JAQICQ010000081.1 GCA_027858455.1 Elusimicrobiota bacterium
ATACAAAATATAGGAGAAATCATGAGTAAAAAAGTAATATTTATAGCGGTATTATGCGGGTTAGCGGTATCATTAATGGTGGCAGGATATTTAAGTTCGGTTGAAGAAAAATATAAAACGGCGGCGGAAAAGCTTCCGGTTTTAATTGCAGGGGGCTATTTAGAACAGGGAACGGTTTTAAATGTTCAAAAAGTACAGACAAAAATGGTTCCACGAGATTACGTTCTGCCTCTGGCGATAAATGGTGTAGAAGAGATTTTAGATGATAATGATAGAGAAATTTATATGATAGCGGTTCCCATTATGGAAGGCGAGCAGATTACTAAATCTAAACTAAACGCAAGAGGAATTGAGACCGGAATATCAATTATGATACCGCAGGGAATGAGGGCAATGACTCTTATTATGGGACGAAAAACCATAGGGGGCCTCATCCAGCCCGGTGATACTGTTGATGTGATTGGGACATTTTCGTTGGTTGACAGTAAGGGCAATGATATTGAAGAGGCCATAACTTTATTGCAGAATAAATTGGTGCTTGCTGTCGGAGAAAAAATCTTCGGCATGATTAAACCCGATGATGAAAAAGGCGTTACGGAAAGCATAGGCGGCGAGGTTCAGTTTGAGATACCTGTGTCACTATCGGTAAACCCGATGGAAGCTCAGGTGCTGGCATTAGCTAAAGATAAAGGCAATCTTTCTTTTTCTCTGAGACCTATAGGGGAAGACAGAAGTTTTGGCTTGCCTAATTTTGGGGTGAGTGATTTAATAAAAGGGGCAAAAGGAACCTCCGGAAGTTCCCGAAGAGCTTCAGCGTCCGAAGAAACTTTTTATGAGATGTTAAATCAAATGCAAAAAAACCAATGAGATTTATAGAACAAGCAGAGAGAATAAGGTAAGATGCCTAAAGGAAGAACATTCACCCTGATTCAGGCAGGAAAAGGCATATCCCAGGCGGTAATAGGTTTAAATTTGGCGGTCGCCGTGGCAAATCAGTCTAATAAAGAGGTTGGGCTGGCGGATTTAAATATAGATTCTCCGGGAGAACTGGAATTACTCTTTAATCTTAAGGTTGAAACCTCTCTGGTGGATATATTGAAATATTTAAATAAGATGGACAGTCCTATGTTAAAAGGGTATATGTCAAAACATGCCTCGGGGGTTTCGGTGATGAATGCCGTCTCTGACCTGGAAAGCGCCAATAAAATTGAACCGGAACATTATGAGGCATTTATAAAATTACTTTCAGAATCTTATGAATACATATTTATAAATCCGCCGTCGCAGTTAAATCAAGTAACATTAAAAATACTTGACCTAGCGGATATGATATTTATAGTTATAACTCCTGATTTACTCTCTTTGACCGGCGCCAGAAATATCCTTCATAGACTTCGAAGTCTGCATTTTCCGTTTGAACAGATAAAAATTATAAATAATATGTACGATAGGGATAATGCCCTTTCGGAGGATAGAATAGAGGAATTTTTAAAGATGGAAGTCTTTTTTAAAATTGCTGATGATCCCAAAGTAGTTATACCTTCAATAAATGAGGGAACCCCGCCTCTTTTAAATAAACCTCATTCATCTTTTTCAAGAGCCGTAAAGAAATTAGCCGACAAACTGGTAAAAGCCGGTAATGAATATAATGAAACAGGGGAAGGGTTGTTTTCATATTTAAAAGGTATCAAGGCAGAAAGAAAAGAAGTAAATGTGGAAATAGAAAAAGAGGCCGATGCCGCCGGGGTCTCCGGAGCGGAAACTAAAAAAGAGACCATAAACAAACTTAAAGAGAAACTCCATACAAAGTTGCTTGAAGAACTGGACATGTCAACGATGGGAACCGACGGAGTTAAAGACGCCCAAAAACAGAAAGCCCTGAAAAAGAAAACTAAAAAAGTGATAGAGCACCTTCTTTCTAAAGAAGAGACACAGTTGGTTGACAGGACCGCCCGGTCAAAATTAATTAATGAACTTATTGATGAAGTTCTGGGACTGGGGCCTCTTGAAGAATTTTTAAGGGATAACTCTATATCGGAGATAATGGTTAACGGCCCCGATGAAATTTATATTGAACAACACGGTAAAATAACCTTATCAAAAGCAAGTTTTACCGGAAGCAAACAATTAATGGCGGTTATTGAAAGAATTGTCGCTCCTCTCGGCAGACGAATTGACGAGAGTTCTCCTTTGGTAGATGCCCGCCTTGCAGACGGTTCCAGGGTAAATGTAGTAATACCGCCCCTGTCGCTGGTAGGCCCGGTAATAACAATTCGTAAATTTGAAAAAGAACGATTCGGCATCCCCGAACTTAAAAGTTTAGATTCCGTTACGCAGAAGATGGCGGACTTTATGAGGATATGTGTACAGTTAAGAAAAAATATTATTATTTCGGGAGGGACGGGTTCCGGTAAAACAACATTGCTTAATATTACTTCTTCATTTATACCGCATGACGAACGCATAGTTACAATTGAGGATTCGGCTGAACTTCAGCTACCGCAGGAACATGTAGTTACCCTTGAAAGCAGGCCGCCTAACATTGAAGGAAAAGGAGAAATCAGCATAAGACAACTTGTCATTAATTCTCTTCGGATGAGACCTGATAGGATTGTAATAGGCGAATGCCGGGGCGGCGAAGCGCTGGATATGCTTCAGGCAATGAATACCGGGCATGACGGATCTCTTACGACACTGCATGCTAATTCACCGCGCGATTCTATAACCAGATTGATCACATTGGTGCTTTTAGCCGGAACAGAATTGCCTGCAAAAGCGGTTACGGATCAGATATCTTCGGCTATAGATATTATTATCCAGACGGCGCGCCTTGCTGACGGCTCAAGGAAAGTCACAAAAATATCAGAGGTAATAGGAATAAATGAGAGGGGAGATATAGAGCTTCAGGATATTTATGCTTTTCATCAGGAAAAATTTGAGGACGGAAAAGTTATAGGCAGCTTTAAATATGCCGGCAATAAACCTACATTTTATGAAGAGTTAGACCAGAGAGGGATAGAATATGATAAAAATATTTTTGAAAAATAATTTAATAAAACTTACGCTGATACCGAGTATTTTATTTATTTTCTTGTCCGGCGTAGCGTCAGCAAAATTAATTGAAATTAATGTTGAGATAGCAGAAATAAATACCGATAAAGCGCAGGATTTAGGGATTAAATGGATTGATAATATAAGCGGAGAAACCGTGAATATGGGCGCAGGGGAGACCGCCTATTCCAACAAAGACGGAAAACCAACATATCTTCCGGAACTGCCGTCTCTGTTTGAAGTCGGAGAAATACATCGTTATAACGCTTTTGCGGCAGATATAAATTTAATGATTGAAGAAGGGGCGGCGGAGATAACCTCAAAACCAAAACTGGTTACTCAGTCAGGTACCGAAGCGAGTTTTAGCGCCGGCGGCGAGTTCCCTGTAGTATCC
>JAQICQ010000111.1 GCA_027858455.1 Elusimicrobiota bacterium
AGAAATTGTACCGCGATGCTGAGTCCAGAGCAGAAAATAGTCAGTTGCTTTCTGACAATATGGGAGACATTTACGCAACGGTTCTCAGGCAAAATTATTTTGTAAAATTTGAGTTGGAAGCCCACGGCAGGATAAAAGAAGGCATTACCCCGGAAGAGCTTTCCGATGTTTATTATAATAATCTCAAAAAACAGTTCGGGTCTGCTGTGCAGGTGCCGGAAATTTTTAAATACGAATGGGCATATATCCCCCATATTGTCAATACGCCGTTTTATTGTTATGCATATAATTTCGGAGAACTTTTAACGCTTTCACTTTATTCAATGTATAAGTCAGACCCCGGGAAATATTTACCTATGATAACTAAAATACTTAAAGCAGGAGGTTCCGTTTCGCCCCGTAATCTTTTAAAATCAATGGGTATAGATATGGAGTCGGAAAGTTTTTGGAAAGCAGGATTTAAAATTATTAAAAGATGGCAGAAAGAATTAGAGGAGTTATGAAAAATGTTTGATATATTTAAGAAAAAAGTTTCAGGGAATCTTGACAGCGGTAAGAAAGAGTTAAATAAGGATGTAGATTTAAAGACCGCCGCGGCGGTTCTTATGGTTAATATAGCTTATGCCGACAAGGAGTTCAGCGGTGAAGAGAGGGAGTATATAAATAGTATTTTAAAAAAGGATTTTAAGCTTGTCGGGGAAGAAGGCGGGGAAGAAGCCGGAGAAGAAGTAGAATCTGTTGTTAAAGAAGCCGAAGAGCTTATTATGGACGATACCAATAAGTGGAAGTATATAAATAAGATTAACCGCGAATATTCTAACGACCAAAAAGAAGAACTTATTTTAAAATTATGGAATCTTATCTACGCCGATGACAACTTAGATAAATATGAAGACAGTTTAATCCATTCGGTTGTTAAGATGCTTCATATCCCGCATAAAAAGATGATAGAACTTAAGGTTAAGGCGATAGAGGAGAATAAATAATATGTTAGGATGGCTTATTCTTCTATTTACGGTAATACCGCTTGTCGAGCTTAGTTTACTTCTCGCTGTCGGCAGACAGATAGGTGTTTTTTATACAATACTGATAGTTATAATAACCGGTGTTGTGGGAGCGGCTCTTGCCAGACAGCAGGGGGGTATTGTTATAAGGGAAATTCAAAATGATTTAATGGCGGGAATTATGCCGGGCAATAAACTCATTGACGGGTTTATGGTTCTTGCCGGCGGCATCACTCTTCTTACTCCGGGGCTTTTAACCGATGCAGCTGGATTTCTCGTTCTTATTCCTTTTACCAGACAAAAAATTAAAATAATCCTAAAGAGGATATTTAGAAACAGAATAGATACGGGAAATTTTATAGTTCATCATTAAAATTTAGTTAAGTAAATATATAAAAGTTTGTTTTTTGTAAAAAAACAGACCGCAAAAAAATGGAATATAAATGTTTTTTTGTGTATAATATAAAATATTAGCGAGGTAAAAATATGAATCAAATTTCAAAAGAAAAGCCAAAAGAAAACTCAAAAGAGAATAACGGCGACGGGGGAATCTGCCCAATATGCGGGTATTTTGTAGGCTTGGCGCCTACCTGTACAAGATGCGGCGCGAGAGTCGAGAAACGGATAGCTATAACGGTTGCCAGGAGGATTGCGATATTTGGCTCTATTCTCGGGTTAATTCTTTTATGGTATGCTGCGATTCTTAAAGAACCTGAAGCCATAAAGATAGGAGACATATCGGCCACCATGAACAATGCTCTCGTTGAAGTAGAAGGCAGAGTAACAAGCATAAATATTAATGAAGAAAAGAACAGCCTTAAACTTTCCATTTCAGACGGCACCGGCGACGGTTTAAATGTTAATGCAATAAATAAACTTAATAAATTCCGAGAAGCTCTCGGCGAGGATATACCTGCGATAAAAGATACGGTGAGAGTGGTGGGCGCTCTTAATGTATCCCAGTCCTGGGGAAGTTCAATGTTCCTTTCTCTTCCTTCAAGGCTTAAACTTGTAGAAAAATATACAATAAAAGATAGAAATATCGGTGATATAACTTCAAATGACGAAGGAGACCTTTACCGGATTACCGTTGCAGTAAAGGAATACGAGAAGCTTACCACTAACAGCGGGTATGTGCTGAATAAATTTGTGCTCGGCGATAATACCGGAGACATTGAAATGGTTCTTTTTTCAACTGATTTTGAAAGTCTTGCCAAAGAGGTCCGCTATGTGATAACAAAACCGGGCAGTCGTTTTAGGATGCTCGTTGATGTTTCAACATACCGCGATGAACCGCAGGTAAAGATCAGCGATCCGTCAAACCCGGACAATATTGAAATTTTAAGTTCGGCCGGCGGAAAGATGCCCGAAGATATTCCGGAAGATATTCCGGAAGATTTAAAAGAAAGAGAAGCTTCAAAATTAAGTTCTGCTGATATAGGCAATGCCTATAAAGTAAGCGCAAGGGTTAAAGAAGTCGGACTCGGTGGGGAGGGAGTTTATCTTACTCTTGACGGTACGGATATACAGATATTTATATCTTATTCCCAGCAGGAGAAAATAAATAATTTTGACAAATTAAACGACGGCGGAGAGATTCAGGCGCCGATGAAACTTGTTTCTTCCGATTACGGACCGGAATTAAGATTAACTGATGTTAACAGCGCAGTAGTTAAGTAGATATGAGCAGTAATGCGCTTACAATAATATTATATGTAATTTTAGGCACTTTTGCCGGTTCTCTTCTCTGTGTTATACCGGCGCTTCATATATATAATGTAGCCGGCATCGCGGTAGTCTTGTGGATGGGAACAAAATCGCTTATCCCTTATTACGCTCTGGCGCCTTTTTTTATGTCGCTGGTAGTTTCGTTTGCTTTTATAAATACAATACCAATGACATTTTTTAATACTGCCGACGAGTCGGCCGGGGCTTCAATGCTTCCTTCCACTGATATGGTAACGAGGGGGCGGGGGAAAGACGCAGCGCTTTTAACCGGGATGGGAACTCTTGCCGGAGCGTTTATGCTTATATTGCTCTACCCGTTTTTCTGGTATATCTGGCCTTATCTCGCGCGGGTTACGGGGCCGCATCTTCACTGGCTGCTTGGTCTTATTATAGTCCACTATATTATGAGCGAATGGCCCAAAGGCGCAGGCAGGGGTCCTACTGTCTGGGCGAAATTTAGAGATGCATGGAGAAATGTATTTGCCGGGCTTTTGACTTTTACGCTTGCAAGCATTTTCGGACTTATATTTCTTTCAAAACCTATACTTCCGGCGGCAAACAGTTTCCAGAATATCATGCCTGTCTTTGTGGGATTTTTTGCAATACCTTCTATTATTCAGAGTCTTCTTTCTGATTATGACCCGCCAAAGCAGTATGATTCAAAATATATAAACGCCGGATGGGAAGATTTTTCTTACGGGCTGCTGCCGGGATTTATAGGCGGTATGCTTGCTGCGTATCTGCCTGCGGTTACCGCCGGTATAGGCGCAATGCTTGCCGGCCATACCACCAACCACAGAAATCTTGAAAGGGCTGATTTCAGGCCGCCGAAAGAAGAAGGAACCATAGTAGATCTCCATACTCCGGAGATGTATTATCGCCAGGAGCGGCTCTTTATGATAGCCGGCGGAACTATAAAGATACTTTATTATGTAGGGGCATTTTTGCTTTTATTTGTTCTGACCGAACTTACTCCCTACGGGACCGGCCGAGGTGGGTTGACTTTTATTTTAAAACCGGTATTTATAGCCGAGCCCGGTGATTTTCTTGTTATGGCAAGCACAATAGTTTTAAGCGCCGGGCTTTCTTTTATACTGCTTACTTATCTGGCTTCGCTTATGACTAAAATACTGCCGAAGCTGAATCTTAAATTTATATATGTAATGGCGCTCACGATGGTCTTTATCATTATATATACAATGGGGGGCGGAGTGATAGGGATAGGTGTTTCTCTGGTGACTGCCTGTATAGGAATGATACCGGTCTTTTACGGCTGCCGCCGAAGCCACGCTATGGCAGTCCTGCTTGTGCCCATAACTTTAAATATGGCGGGTTACGGTGATACTATTATAAATTTACTGAGGTTAGCCTGATGAAAGGTTTAACTCATTTTATCTCGGGAGTAGCGGCTGCGACTTTTATTCCGCAGGCGGTAAGGATGTCAATATCGTCAAGAATGGATATAGAAGGAGCGGCAAGCTCTTTCATACTTGTCCTTGCCGGAATGTACGGGATTATGCCCGATACTCTTGATTTTAAATTTGGGCAGTTTTTTGAAATGCCTGATTTTATAGTTGATCCGGACCCAAAAAACCCAGATCCCGAAGCTATGGCCAGAACATTTAAAGAAGCGGTTGAAAAAGCTGACGCAACAGGAGAGGAAGTGAGAATACAGTATTTTCCCACCCAGCTTGGGACAAATAAATGGAGACAGTACTGTATTATATTTGAAGAAAGCAAAGTCAGTATTCAGTTAAACGAAATGGTAAGTACCTCCCAAATTCCGTTTCTCGGCACGGCGCCGAAAGGGAAACGCGTAGGGAGTGCTGAATTTTCCCAGAAACTTAAATCGCGTTCGGAAGAGGTGGACTGGCTCAATAACCTTATACGGTTTTTAAGACAGAAACTAAAGGGGCCGGACAGAAAAAGTTCTTCCGTTAAACCCTCTACGATTGATATCCTCTCAAGCACGATGTTTGGCTTAAAAAAAGAAGCCGATGGCCGGATTTTTTTTAACTGGCTGCCGTGGCACAGAACATGGAGCCATTCTTATGTGCTGGCGGCTATGATGTCTGTGCCCGTAATAGGAATAACCTATCTTTTAAAACTGGAATTTTGGTGGCTTTACGGGGTAGTCTCCTTTGTTGGTATGGCGACCCATATTACCGAGGATATGACCGGCCATATAGGGGGTTCTCTTATCTGGCCTCTTTTGAAACCCCGGACGGAAGGATTTGAACTTTTTAAAGCCAGCGACCCGAGAACAAATTTCAGCGTAATCTATACAGCGTTTATACTTATAATATTTAACATAGACAGGTTTACTACAAAACTTATAACAGGCGGCCCGGATGCGGCTATGTCCTGGTGGCTTTTTCTTCTCCTCTTCTGGGTTCTTCCCATGTTTATATATTTTAAAGTGGTTAAAAACGTTAAGAAAAACCTTGACGCAAAGAAGAAAGGGGTAAAAGAAGAAGAGGAAGAAGAACCCGACGGCATGGGAGATGCCGTCATAGATTAAAGAATTATTTTCCCGGTACTTACCCCCGATATCTAAACAAGTGCATAAATACTTTATAAATACAATTCTAATAATAGCGCTTATCTTTCTTTTTGGCTGCAAAGAAAAAGATTTAGGT
>JAQICQ010000199.1 GCA_027858455.1 Elusimicrobiota bacterium
TTCAAATACGGCTTTTTCAATAAGAAAAGCTCCCGCTATCATAGTAATTGCGCATATAATCGGAGCAATTACCGGGGCTGTCCAGGTTATGGGTATAAGATAAAGGATATCCCATGTAAAAATTGAAGGCGGCCAGCCAATTAAAAATTTTAAAGACAGATAATAAAATATATCCCATATACCGAACATATATAAAAATGCCGCCAGGCTGCGGTAAAATTTCCGAGAGGCCAGACGGGCAACGGAAAACAATATGACCATCGTTGATATTTCCCTTAATATTTCAACATAAACTATATCTGCCGGAATCCATTTCAGAGGGAATACAAATCCGGCGGGATAAAAAAGTTTTCTTAAATATACAACTACACCAGCTTCAAGTAAACCAAAAGCTGCCGCAAAGAGAGTTAAATTTAAATATATATACTGTTTATTTTTCATTTTATATTATCTTGTAATTTATTATACAGGAAAAATCCCTGCAATCAAACTATTGATATTTAAGTCTAATAAGTTATTATATAATTATTATGTCCGGACATCATCAACACAAAATAAAAGAAAAAAAACTCGGCGTCGCTATAATATTAAATCTATTTATAAGCGTAATCGAAATTATCGGCGGTTTTATATCGGGAAGCATATCCCTGATTTCCGATGCCGTACATAATTTCAGCGATACTTTTTCTCTTGTTGTAAGCCTTATCGCGGTAAAACTTTCAAGAAAAGATAATACACTCAACAAAACATTCGGTTACCGCCGGGCGGAAATTCTGGCGGCTCTTTTAAACTCTTCTATACTTCTTATTACATTCTTTTTTCTTATCAAAGAATCCATAAGCCGCTTATTAAATCCACAGGACATAAACAGCTCTCTTATGATAATATTTGCTCTTATTGCCGCCGGAATTAATATCTTTTCGGCGTTGCTTTTAAAAAATGAGACAGACAGCCTGAATATAAAATCATCCTACCTTCACCTTCTATCGGACGCTTTCTTTTCAGTCAGCGTAATTATAGGAGGCACAGTAATATATTTTTTTGATATCAGGTGGCTCGACCCGTTTCTCTCTGTTTTTATTGGCCTTTTCATATTAAAAGCTGCGTTTGCAATTTTCTCTAAAGCAGTAAATATCTTGATGATGTCGGTACCTGATGAAATAAAACTTCCGGAGATTAAAAAAGAAATAGAAAAGATAAAAGAAGTAAAAAACATTCACCATGTCCATATATGGCCGGTCACGGAAAAAGATATATATTTTGAAGGGCATATAGATGTTGACGACAATATGAAAGTAAGTGAATCCTGTATATTAACTGCACAGATAAAAAAAATATTAACAGAAAAGTATTTTATAACTCACGCAACTATTCAGGTTGAAAACCAAGTATGTAAAAATATATCGCTGGTAAAAAACTTAAATGCCGGAAAAACTTAGCGATTTTATCCGCGCAATTTTATCCGGGCAAACTTTTATCCGGATCCAACTTTATCGGTTATATCGGTCGCTACTCCTATTACTTCAGCTATATCGTTGTTTTTAAATATCGTGATAGCCGTTATATTAAAATATTTCTTAGTTCCGTCTTGCGTCTTAAATTTTATGGTATAGGCCTCAACATCTTCTTTATTGATACGCCGGCGGAAATTATCCATAATCCTGCCCTTGCTTGTAACGCTGAACATCTCCATAGGCTCAAATATAGATTTTCCCACTATATCGGACTGGGAATATCCTGTCTTTTCTATAAAAGCAGAATTTATCTCCGTAAAATAACCGTTTATGTCTATAATAAATGCAGGCACGGGCAAATCATGAAAAAACTTACTGAACTTGCTCTCGCTCTTGCTTAATTTTCTTGATACTTCTCTTCTGTCAAGATACTCTTTTTCCAGCTCTTTAATTTTAATGTTGATCTTAAATTTAAGTATCGCCCCTTTGACAAGAAATATTGTTATTATAATTCCGGCAATAACCAGGCATACTTTTACCCACTTAGGCAGAATATGTTTTTCCCTGCCAAGCCCTCCTATATGCCTGCTAATAGACTTGTAATAAACGGACTTTTCATTTTCTTTCATAGCACCAAGGTAATGGTCTATTTTATCTATCAAATGCGCAGCGCGGGGGTTGCCGGAGATAATATGAAATGTATTGAAATAGGCGATACTAAGAGCGGAGTTTCTGTTATATTATAACGGCCGCAGGCTCTCCTGCCAAAAATCCTATTAACCACTCCCGCATCTGCTGCTCCTTCATCCAGAACACGGAATATATCTTCATAGCTGTCTAATTCCACAAAACCACAGTTAATTTCAAACTGCCCCATCAACGCCCTCATTCCCTGCGGCCCGATATTATAGATACCGTTTTTCATCACTGCAATTCTCTTTCCATTAAGCTCCAATAATGTTTCTATAGATAGTCCTTCCCGGGTATAGAGGCGTCCCCAGTCGGACATAACGGTTTCTTTATTAAAACTATAGATATTAGTCCGCTCGGGCGATTTTGCCACATCCTGCATAATATCTATTTCGCGTGATTTCACTCTCTCAAGTCCCTCGGCAAAGGTTCCCTCAACATATTTAATTTTCCAGCCTTCTTGTTTAGCGATATAATTCAGGATTTCGGGAAAGATACCGACAGGATGCCCTTCTTCGTCGATGAAAATCTTTGGGGGATTTTGGTAGATACCGACTTTAACTTCTTCGGCATTTATATAAGGGTGGGTTAAAAAGAAAATCAGCAATAAAAAAGTAAACTTTGGCGAATTTAATAATTTTTGAGGATTTTTTAATATGATTATAAA
The DNA here is from genome assembly GCA_027858455.1 of Elusimicrobiota bacterium. Classification (GTDB taxonomy): domain Bacteria; phylum CG03; class SLGR01; order SLGR01; family JAGXOG01; genus JAGXOG01. The sequence goes on from JAQICQ010000199.1 coordinate 2,812, forward strand.
TT
>JAQICQ010000170.1 GCA_027858455.1 Elusimicrobiota bacterium
CTTTTTTTATCTTTTTATCTTCTGTGTTTTTATTTTTTTTAGTCATATTTAATTTATTTTATTTTAATTATGTTTTTTATCCCGCTGATAAGGAACAGCTTTAAAATATTGCCAAATCAATATTTAATCTATTATAATGATATACGACTTTTATGTCAAATCAAGGCCGTATATACGGTAAGTCTTGTAAATTTTGGCACCCATCATACGTCCTATTTTTAAAGTTTCTGTATTATCTTCAAGAATCCAGGAAAATTCACATTCTTTATAGCCCATTTTTAAGGTATTAACCAGCGCGTTGTAATACATCAGCGTCCCTATACCTTTATTGTGATACTTTCTTTTTACTCCCATAGCCATTAATCTTAGATTTTTAATCTTTTTCTTAGCCCTTAAAAACTTCGTCCATCCAAAAGGAAACAAACTATGCCCTATTTCCTTGATTATTTCATTATAATCGGGCAAAGCCATAAGAAAACCTATGGGCTTATCTTCCCAACATCCTATATGCACAAGTTCCTTCACCACAAGGGGCTTAAGCTGTTTAGCTATATCGTTTAATTCAGCATCGGTCCAGGGCACAAATCCCCAATTTTTCACCCACGCATTATTGTAAATATCTTTAATGATATTTACTTCCTCTTTGAAATTTTTTATGTCAATACTTCTTGAATTTAATTCCGGGTGCCTTTTTTTAAGTTTGCCGACTATTCTTTCAAGCCTTTTTTGAGGACCGGCTTCCACATTCATATTTAAGGCATATAAATCTTTTGCTTTTTCATATCCGGCCTCTTTTAAAAGATTAATATAATACTCCGGATTATAGCTCATCATAATACGCGGAGGACTGTTAAACCCGTCTATAAGCATCCCGCACTCGTCGTTTGACGAAGGATTCATAGGCCCGATTATATGTTTCATCCCTTTTTCTTTTAAAGTTTTTTCAACTTTAGTTAAAAGAGCTTTTGCGACTTTACTGTCATTAACTGATTCAAAAAAGCCAAAAAAACCGGTCTTTTTCTCCTGGAAATCCACATAATTCCAATCTATAATTGCTGCAATCCTGCCTACCGGCTCATTATACCTGTAAGCGATAAATAATTTTTTAAATGCATGTCCGTAAAACGGGTTATCTCCTCCCAGAAGATGTTTGATATCAATATTAAGCTTAGGCACCCAGTTATCATCGCCCTCATATATTCTGTCGGGCAGCGATATAAACTTTTTAAAATCGGCTCGGGAAACTACTTCTTTGATATCCATATTACTTTTTAAATAACCCCCAGTTCCTTCCCTACTTTTTCAAATGTATTGAGAGCGGTTTCTATATGCTCGTCTTCAAAAGTAGCCATAACCGAAACCCGGATCAATGACCTATTTTCCGGCACCGCCGGAGAAACTACGGGTGTTGTAAAAATCCCGTTATCAAATAGCTCTCTCCACATCTTAAAAGCAAGAATATCTTCACCTATGATCAGAGGGATTATAGGAGTTACGCTTTCTCCCGTATCAAATCCCATCTTTTCAAAACCGCTACGGAGCTTCTTGGTATTTTTCCACAGGCTTTTTATTCTTTCCGGCTCTTTTTTTATTAATTCCATTGCGCTTATTACCGTAGCTACCATAGCCGGAGCAGGTGAAGCGGTAAAAATAAGCGCCCGGGCATTATGCTTTAAATAATGTATTATATTTTTATCGGCGGCGACAAACCCTCCGGTTGAGGCAAATGATTTTGAAAATGTACCTACTATAATATCTACTTCATCGGTCAATCCAAAATATTCTACCGTGCCTTTTCCGGCCTCTCCCATAACCCCTATTCCGTGAGCGTCATCTACCATAAGCCTCGCACCGTATTTTTTTGCCACTTTAGTAATAGCCGGCAGATTGCAAAGATCTCCCTCCATACTGAAGACCCCGTCTGTAACAATCAGCTTACCTTTTTCAGGGTCGGATTTTTTTAACAATTTTTCGAGTTCATCTATATCATTGTGCTTAAATCTTTTAAGTTTACCGAGTGACATAGTGCATCCGTCTATAATGGAAGCATGGTCGTATTTATCTGCAAAAATAATATCATTTCTTCCCGCCAGGCTGGAAATAACCCCTAAATTAGTCAGCATCCCTGTAGTAAATATCAGAGCATCGGGTTTATTTACAAAATCCGATAATTTTTTTTCTAATTCTTCATGCATCTCGAGGGTTCCGTTTAAGAAACGCGACCCCACACATCCGACACCATATTTATTAGTTGCCTCATTAGCTGCTTTTTTTAAATCACGGTTAGAGGTAAGTCCCAGATAATTATTAGACCCCATCATTATCATCTCTTTGCCTTCAACTTTTACTACCGGATCCTGCCCTGTCTGAACTTTATGGAAATAAGGATAAAGGCCTAATTTTTGTATTTTTTTGGCTTCATTATAATTTTTGCATTTATCAAACAAATCTTTCATTTAAGCTCCTTATTTCTGCTGCACCCTACTTGTTAACCAACCATGTTTTTTATACCATCTGTAAGTATCCGAAAAACCCTCATATAAACTATAATTATTGTTCCCATTAATTTCAACTGCCCAGTCCGCAACCATTTCACGAACCTTGTCGCTGTTTAAAGTTACCGGCCGGCGGGTAACTTTGCCGGCAGCAGTGCCGAGGGTACCTATTATTTTAATTAAAAATACCGGCAGATTCACCACTGATATATCTCTGTTTATAACTTTTCTCAAAACTTTTGCAACATCTTCCCAGTAATATACTTCTCCGTCGCTTAAATATTTTTCTTCGCCGCAAAAAGAGGAAATAATTTTCTCAACGCAATTTTTTACATGGATAAAACTCAGCCTGCCGGAATTAGCGGGTTTTAGAAATACCCCCCTTTGAGCCATCTTAAACAGCGCTAAGAAATCTCTGTCCCTGGGGCCGTAAACCGCAACCGGGCGTAAAATAGCATATCTTTTAATTTCTCTTACCTTCTTCTCAGCTAATTTTTTACTCTTTCCGTAATCCGACACCGGCCCTTTGCCTCCGGGTCCGGCCGCGGCCTGTGAAGAAAGATATACAAATTTTTTTAATTCGGGATTGTATTTTTTAACAGCTTCTATAAGATTCCCCGTCCCTTTACTGTTAATTTCATAATACTGTTTTTTATTTACAACCCTCACGGTGCCCCCTAAATGGTATATCTCATCAATTCCCTCTACGGCTTCGGGGAGAGTCTCCGGAGAGGTCAAATCACTGTAAACATAATTCACATTTAAGCCCTTTAGGTAAGAGGTATCCGAAGATTTTCTTACCATACAGAAAACTTCATGGTCCTGCTCTAAAAGTTTTTCTGTGAGGTGGCTTCCTATAAAACCGTTTGAACCTGTAATAAGAATATTTTTTTTCATATTAGCCAAAAAGCGCCAATATCGAAGCTCCGACTACAGGGAGGATAAAATTATCATCTATTTTTATATGGGCAACCTCAACAATTCCGCATATAACAGCTCCTGCAAGTATTGTAAGATAATTAAAGCTAAAAAAACCTAAAATATTTAAAAAAGAAATAGCTGTAAAAGTAACTGCAATAAAAGCAAAAGTACCTTCTAAAGTTTTACCGGCAAAAGGTGTTTTTCCGTATTTTTCCCCGATGGTAACGGCAGCCATATCACCCAGACTTAGATATATTATCCCTCCGGCGGCAATAGCAGGTTCAAAGAGCAGCAATGTCAGCAAAACTCCTGCGGAAAAATATGTGCTTCCCGAAAAAGAGTGGAATTCTTTAGGCTTTAACATAAACTTAATTTTCCTGAATACCCAAAGATTGAACTTTAAATTTAAAAGGCGTGTCAGGTCAAATATAAATATAACTATAAAAACACCCGCCGCTGCGTAAACGGCGAGCTCTTTTGAAAATATATACATTAATGCGGGAAATATTAACCCTGAAATATGATATAATTTTCTGATCATGCAAATTTATTATACCAAATACTTATTGCCTTGACAATAACACACATTTCACTTACAATAAAAAATCAGTGCCGAAGTGGCGGAACTGGCAGACGCGCACGGTTCAGGATCGTGTAGGTTCTCCTGTGTGGGTTCGAATCCCACCTTCGGCACCATAAGGAAGCAACGCTGGCCTATGAGCCTCCGAATCGTGAGCAAATTCATTTGCGAGGGCAAAAGAACACCCAAACGCTCCTAAATAGAGATAAGCGCGAAGCGCGTAAGTGAGCAAGTCCGGCTCTGTAACCGCCGGAAGTTCAAGGCGGCGGCAAAGAGGAATCCCACCAAGCGTGTTTCGAAAAGCGTATTTACCTATATTTTATGCTGCTTAACTCTAATCCTAAAGCCGGCGCGCAGTAACTTGAAAGCTCTCCCTCTCCTTTGAGCATATCTCCTAATTTATCCAAAGTTTCTTTTCCTTCGGCAGCCGCTTTAATAAAACCTACCAGATACCTTATCATATATGTAAGAAAATATTCGCCTTTAACAGACAACACCAAAAGTCCGTCGTCGGTTTGAGTGTAATTTGTTTCGGATACAATTATATTTGTATCTTTTCGGGTATCTTTACAGGAAGAAAAATTTTTGAAATTGTGCTTGCCTTCAATAATATTAAGAGCTTCTTTTATTATGGATTTATCTAACTTATAATTTATGTGCCAGACAAAATCTTTAAGCATATAATCGTTTAATTCCCGGTTTAATATACGGTATTTATAAAGTTTGTAACTTACATTATACCGAGGATTAAAATCGGCGGAGCATTCTTTTAAGTCTTTTATTATTATATCATCATCCGTCTTTGAATTTAAGACATGACTAATCCGGCCTTTTGAAATATCTCTCTCTATATTAAAACTTATAACCTGGCCTCGGGCATGCACCCCCCTGTCTGTCCGGCTTGCGTATTTTATCCGTATATTACTGCCAGTAACTTCTTTTAATGTTTTTTCTATCTTGCCCTGAACAGTAGGAACCCCCGGCTGAATCTGCCATCCAAAATACTTTGTTCCGTCATATTCTACTCTGGCTTTAAAATTCATAGATTAAATGCCGTCATAATATATATATATCCGGCGCCCATCACTACGGTTAATAAATTTGCAGCCATTGAACTTTTTATAACGGTCTGAAATTCCATTATGCTGGTAGAATTTATTTCTCTGTTTTTCATAGTATCCTCTACCTTTTCGGCTCTTTTAAAAACTCTTATAAAAAAAACCGTAACAAAAGCTTCAAGCCTATCTTTTATTTTAAGTTTGGAGGCTTTTAATTTCTGGGCTTTTATTACAGACTCGGCTTCTTCTAATATCAGCGGGAAAAAACGTATGGCGAGAGTAAATGTTAAAGCTACATCTCCGGGATTTAATCCAAATATTTTAAGAGGCGTCAGATACCAGGCCACGGCCCTGCCTAAATAAATAACTTTTGTAGTTGCGGTAATTACCGATGCCCACCCAAATAGCATCACCAGTCTTAGAGCAACTACAACTGCAGTATTTATATCATGAGGGGGAAGGACGCTGTGAAGGAAAAAAGTAAATACCGTAAGCCAGACAATCGGGACCATACCTTTTATGAGAACATTAAATTTTACCCGGCCGGCTAAGGTGACCACCAAGAGCAAGCTAAACGGTACAATAAATTCTGCGGGAGATTTTATCTTTAAAAGAGTCACCGAGATCATAATTAAAAAGAGTATCTTCAGCCGGGGGTCTATCTTTGAAATCACGGATTCTCTGCCGGTGTATCTTCCGAGTAAAAACCGGTGAGCAATATTCATAAGCTATCTTATATTATATATTTGATCTGTCTATGAGGAGCTCGGCAATCTGGATGGCATTTAAAGCGGCCCCTTTTCTTAGATTATCAGCAACTACCCACATATTTAAACCGCACTCGATAGATTCATCCCGGCGTATTCGCCCCACATATACATCATCCTTACCCCATGCAATATTAGCCAGGGGATATTTCTGCCTGGCGGGATCATCAATAACTGTCACACCGGGAAACTCCGAGAGCAGTTCTCGGGCGCGCTTTGGTTTAATAGTCTTTATTGTCTCTACATTAACTGATTCTGAATGTCCTCCTATAACCGGCACCCTGACAGCGGTCATAGTTACTCTTATGGAATCATCTTCTAATATCTTTCTTGTCTCGTTTAATAACTTCATCTCCTCTGAGGTATATCCGTTTTCGCCGAACGCGTCCGACTGAGGAATCTGAGGAAGACATTCAAAAGCCATCTGGTAAGGAAAGATATCACATTTAATTTCTTTATCATCTAAGAAATCACGGGTCTGCTGCATTAGCTCGTCTACCGCCTTAAGCCCGGCGCCGGATACCGACTGATAAGTAGAAACCACTACCCTTCTTATCCCTGCTTCGTCAAATATAGGCTTTAAGGCCATTACCATCTGGATTGTTGAACAGTTTGGATTAGCAATTATGCCTTTATGGTTCAGGGCGGCTTCGGGATTTACTTCGGGAACTACAAGAGGAACTTCCCTATCCATCCTGAATGCGCTGGAATTATCTATCACTACCGCTCCGCTTGAAACGGCTTTAGGAGCAAACTCTTTTGAACGATTTCCTCCGGCAGAAAAAAGAACTATATCGACACCGGCAAAATCAGCTTTTTGCAGATCTTCAACCTTAATATCTCTATCTTTCCATTTTAAAATCTTCCCCTCCGAACGCGAGGAAGCCATATATCTTATATTTTTTACGGGAAAATTTCTGCTTTCTAAAATTTTCCGCATCTCTTTTCCCACTGCCCCGGTAGCTCCCGCTACGGCTATATTATATTTTTTATTGTGCATATCAACTGATATCTTCCGTTATTAAATCTCCGACCTCTGAGGTTGTATACCCCATTTCACCTACCTGCATGGACTTCATCCTCTTTATAGTATTTTTAACGGATTTTTCAATATCCGCGGCGGCGTTAATTTCCCCAAGATGATTTAACATCATCTGGGCGGTAAGTATTGCCGCTACCGGATTTATAACCCCTTTGCCGGCGAAATCCGGCGCTGTTCCGTGTACCGGTTCAAACATACTTACTCCTTCCGGATTTAAATTACCGCTGGGAGCAACTCCCATACCTCCCTGAATAACAGCAGCAAGATCCGTAATTATATCACCGAACATATTGCCGGTCACTATACCGTCAAAAATTTTTGGATTCTCCACCATATAAATACATATAGCATCCACATGGATATAATTTGTAATTATGCTCCTGTAATCCCGGGCAACTTTATTAAAAACTCTTTCCCATAAATCATAAGCATAAGTTAAAACATTGGTCTTTCCGCAGAGCGTGAGTTTGCCTATATACCCTTTTTCTTTTTCCTCGGCAGTAAGTCCTTTCCACGGATTTGCTTTATGCATATTCTTTATATATTCAAAAGCAAACCTCACACATCTTTCAACTTGTCTGCGGGAATACACCATAGACTGCACGGCAACTTCGTCTTTTGTTCCTTTATTTTTAAATTCCCCTATTCCTGTATAAAGCCCTCCGGTATTTTCCCGTATAACCGTAAAATCCACATCTTCGGGGCCGGCATTTTTTATAGGAGTTTTAATATTTTCATAAAGTTTTACAGGCCTTAAATTTATATACTGATCAAGATCAAACCTCAATTTTAAAAGAATACCTTTTTCAAGTATGCCGGGCTTTACATCCGGATGCCCTATCCCGCCCAAATATATTGCATCATACTTTTTTAGATCTTCTGCCTCCCGGTCGCTTAAAATTTTTCCTGTATCAATGTAACGCTGGCCGCCGTAATCATATCGGTCGTATTTAATATTAAACTTATATTTTTTTGACACCGCGTCAATAACCTTAAGCCCCTCCCGAATAACTTCGGGGCCGGTGCCGTCACCCGGAATTACCGCAATTTTGTATTTATTACTCACCGGCAACTCCCTTTTTTGCTTTTTCCATAAGTCCGCCGGAAGCAATAATCTTGGACAAAAACTCCGGGAATTTTGAAAATGTCGCGGCATCTCCGGTAGTAAGATTTTCTATGTGACCTTTTTCAAGATCTATGGAGATTTCTTCACCAGTATTAGCTTTAAAGTCAGTGCATTCTATTATTGGAAGTCCTATATTTATTGCATTCCTGAAAAAAATTCTTGCAAAACTTTCAGCGACAACTGCGGCAATACCGCAGCCTTTGATTGAAAGAGGAGCGTGCTCGCGCGATGAACCGCAGCCAAAATTTTTGCCGGCCACTATTATATCTCCGGGTTTAACCTTTGAAGAAAAATCCTCGTCCACACCGGACATACAGTGCGATGCCAGTTGTTCCGGGTCGGAAGTATCTAAAAACCTGGCCGGTATTATCTGATCGGTATCTACGCTGTCGGCAAACTTAAAAACTTTGCCTTTTATATTTAGCTGTTTTTTATCCATTTCCTTGCTCTTTCGGCTTTACATAAAGTATCTGCCTCTTGTTTACAAACATAAAATCTTTTTCATCAAGTTCTTTTGAAGTCGCATAATCAAAAATTTTTGCGCCTGTAATAGCCAAAAAATTTTCTTTATCCCTGTTTAAAGCATCACTTATTCTGCCTCTTGTATACTCGCCGCGGGTATAAATACTACCCTCAATTTTAACATCTTTAATATATACTATTACTTTTGCTGATTGTCTCTGATCCATTTTTTCTCCTCGTCTCCCATTTACGGAGCGCTTATATAACCATTAATTGCTGTTGCCGCCGCCACTTCGGGATTAGCAAGATAAACCTTGGAATCCTTATGCCCCATCCTTCCGACAAAATTTCTGTTTGTAGTAGATAAAGCTTTCTCTCCTGAAGCAAGAATTCCCATATGCCCTCCGAGGCACGGGCCGCAGGTCGGCGGCGAGATTATTGCCCCCGCATCAATAAATACGCTGAGAAGCCCTTCGTCAACCATCTTTTTATATAATGCGGCGGTAGACGGAATAACAATAAATCTCAGTCCTTCTTTTGCCTTTTTCCCTTTAAGAATCTCGGCGGCTTTTATGAAATCTTCCCACCTGCCGTTAGTACATGACCCTAATACCACCTGATCAACTTTAATCTTTTTTATGGAACTTACCGGAACGGAATTAGCCGGAGAAGACGGAAAAGCAACCTGAGGCTCTATTATAGAGCAGTCTATTTCCATAACCTCGTCAAAATCCTTATCCTCTTTTATGGAATAATTATCAGGCAGCGGAGAATACGGACGCTGCGCTCTCTTTTCCACATAATTAATTGTCTTTTCGTCAGGCTCCATAATACCGTACTTTGCGCCGCACTCTATTACCATATTAGCTATGGTAAAGCGGGACGCCATTGAAAGCTCTGAAAGAGTTTCTCCGCAAAATTCAAGCCCTTTGTAAAGAGCTCCGTCAACACCTAATAGGGAAATAAGGTAAAGAACTATATCTTTGCCGCTGACATGAGGTTGCAGGCTGCCTTTTAATACTACCTTAATTGCTTCCGGAACTTTAAACCAGGCCTTTCCGGTAGCCCAGCCGTAAGCAACGTCTGTTGAACCGACACCCGAAGAAACTGCTCCCAGCGCTCCGTAGGTTACAGTATGGGAATCAGCCCCAATAATTATGTCCCCCGGAACTACCAGCCCCTGTTCGGGAAGAAGAGTATGTTCTATGCCGCAGCCCGCATCAAAAAATTTCAAATTCCATTTCCGGGCAAAATCGCGTACTTTCTTAACCTGCTCGGCGGAATCTATATCTTTATTGGGAGTAAAATGGTCGGCTACAATTACAGCTTTTTCGGGATTCTTCATCTTAGATATTTTCGACTGATTAAAAGCATCTATTGCAAGAGGCGTAGTTATATCATTGGAAAGAATTAAATCTACGTCTAACTCAATAAATTCTCCCGGTTTTAACTTTTTTTTGTCTTTATCGTTTTTTAAATATATCTTTCTTCCTAAACTCATTGTGTTTATGCCTGCTCTCTTTGTTTTTTCAATATCATCAACCTGTTTACCGCCGCCACATAAGCCAGTGCCGAAGCCTCAATTATATCGGTAGATGCGCCGCGGCCGTGAATTTCTTCCGAAGCATCATCTTCTTTTAATCTTACGGTTACCTCTCCCATGGAATCGCCCCCTTTAGAAATTGCTTTTATGCGGTAATCCGCAAGTATGAAATTTCTTCCGATAAGTTTGCCTATCGCGCGATAACACGCATCAACCGGCCCGTCTCCGATAGCGGCTTCTTCTTTTATCTCTACTTTGTCGTTTTTATTTATTTTAAGCCTTACTGTAGCGCTGGGCACTGTATTTGTGCCTGATACCGTATGGATATAATCAATCTCGTAAATTTTGTTTACAGCGCCCAGCTGTTCGTCAGCCAGAGTAAGCAATTCATCATCATATATTTCTTTCTTTTTATCAGCCAGTTCTTTAAAGCTTACAAAAAGCTCTTCCATATTGATCTTTTTTGTATCTATACCCAATCCCTTCAGACGCTCTATTATCGCATGCTTTCCGGAATGTTTTCCTAAAACCAGCGCTTCTTCTTTTTTTCCTATGGATTCGGGGGTCATAATCTCATAAGTAAGCTTATCCTGCAAAACCCCGTGCTGGTGTATCCCTGCTTCGTGACGGAAAGCATTCTCCCCTACTATTGCCTTATTTTTCTGTATAGAGAGGCCCGACAGCCTTGAGACCAGCGAAGAAGCAGGATAAATCTGTGTGGTATTAATACTTACAGTTTTATTAAATATATCTTTTCTTGTGACCAGACTCATAACTATCTCTTCCATTGAGGCATTTCCCGCTCTTTCCCCTATACCGTTTACGGTACACTCAACCTGCGTGGCGCCGGACTGAACCGCTACCAGGGAATTTGCCGAAGCCATCCCCAAATCATTGTGACAGTGTATGCTTACGGTGATACCACCCGGCAAAACATCAACAACTTCCCGGATTATATTTTTAAACTCCGAAGGCATGGTATAGCCGACAGTGTCAGGTATGTTGATAGTTTTTGCCCCTGCTTCTGCTGCGGCGGACACAACTTCTTTTAAGAAATCAATCTCCGTCCTTGTAGCATCTTCTGCTGAGAATTCAACATCATTGCAAAGAGACGAAGCAAACTCAACCGCTTTCACCGTCTCTTTTAAAACCTCGGCCTTAGACATCTTAAGTTTTGCTTTCCGGTGAATCGGGCTTGTAGCTAAAAAAGTATGTATCCTGGGTTTTTTAGCGTCTTTAACCGCATCCCAGCACCGTTGAATATCTTTTTTGCGTGCCCGCGCAAGTCCGCATACAGCAGAATATTCCATCCCGGCGGCTACTGCCCGAACCGCTTCAAAATCACCCTGAGAAGCTATGGGAAACCCCGCCTCTATTACATCAACCTTCATTCTGTCAAGGTGACGGGCAATTTGAAGTTTTTCCGCAATATTCATACTGGCGCCGGGCGACTGCTCGCCGTCCCGGAGCGTAGTATCAAATATGACTATATTTTTCATCTGACTTTTCATCTAGCTTTTCAACAAAAATCTATTAAAGTATCGCCGGCTATTTCAGCCAGTCCATCATACCTCTTAATTTTTTGCCGACTTTTTCTATGAGATGCCCGCTGAGTTCCTCTTGTTTTTTCTTAAATATAGGCCGGCCGTTTTCATTTTCTTTTATCCACTCATCAGCAAACTGACCCGATGTTATCTCGTCTAAAATCTTTTTCATCTCTTTTTTGGTTTCGCCGGTAACTATTCTCTCTCCCCGCGAATATTCACCGTATTCGGCGGTATCAGAAATTGAATAATTCATATACTCTATACCTTTATCCTGAATAAGATCAACGATTAACTTTAACTCGTGGAGACATTCAAAGTATGCAATCTCCGGCTGATAACCGGCTTCTACCAGAGTTTCAAAGCCTTTCTTTATTAATTCTACAGCTCCTCCGCAAAGCACAACCTGCTCACCGAAAAGATCGGTCTCGGTCTCTTCTGCAAAAGTTGTTTCAATAACTCCCGCTCTTGTGCCTCCGATTCCTTTGGCGTAGGCAAGGCCTAAATCGTGAGCTTTTCCCGAACGGTCTTTTTCAACGGCGATAAGCATCGGCACGCCTTTACCGTCCACAAATACATCCCTTACAAGATGACCGGGGCCTTTAGGAGCCACCATAACCACATCACAATTTTCAGGAGGAACAATCCGGTCAAACCTTATATTAAAACCATGTGCAAAACCCAAAACCATCTCGTCTTTTTTCTTAATTTCTGACTCTATCTCTTCGTAAACTTTTTTCTGAATAGTATCGGGAACGAGCATCTGAAGCCAGACAACTTTTTCGTCCCGGGCAGCGTCAAGCGGAGTAACGGGGCTAAACCCGTCTTTTTCAGCCTGCTTCCAGTTAGGAGACCCTTCCACATCCGCTACAACCACATCCACCCCCGAATCCCTGAGATTTAACGCATGAGCATGGCCCTGTGAACCATAGCCTATAATAGCTATCTTTTTGCCCTCCAGCAGCCCTAAATCCGCGTCGTCTTTATAATAAATCTTTGCACTCATTATTTTTCTCCTCTTTCAATGGCAATTATGCCTGTCCTTACAATTTCTTTTATCTTATATGGCTTCACTAAATCTATAAAAGCAACTACCTTATCTTCATTTCCGGTGACCTCAATAGTAATACTTTCTTTTGCTACGTCAACTATCTTTGCCCTGAAAATTGCCGCTATTTCAACAATCTCCGCCCGGACTTTTTTGTCGGCAAAAACTTTTATGAGTATAAGATCGCGTTTGACAATATTACTTTTTAAAAAATCCTTAACCTTAATGACATCCGGGAGTTTATTGAGTTGTTTTGTGACCTGCTCCAAAACAGATTCGTCACCGTGAACCACTATTGTAATCCTGGATATATCCGGATCTTCAGTTTCCCCTACCGCCAAAGAATCAATATTATAACCTCTGGCGCTAAAGAGTCCCGATATACGAGCCAACACTCCGAATTTATTTTCAACCTGAACAGAAATTGTATGTTTCATCTTATTATCTTAAATTTTCCTCCTAAATTTTCCTCCTGAATTTTCCGCCTGAAATGATTTCACTTACGCCATATCTATGAGAACTTCATCTATTGCGGCGCCGGCCGGGACCATAGGATAGACATTTTCTTCTTCTTCAATAATAAAATCCATTACTACGGGTCCGGACTTATATTTTAATGCTTCCTTTATAGCAGGCATAACATCTTTTTTCTTGCAGACACTAATCCCCTTGGCGCCGTATGCCTCGGCTACCCTGGCGAAATCCGGCACACGTTCCTTATGGGATTTACCGAGACAGACCTGCGAATATCTTTTATCGTAAAAAAGTTCCTGCCACTGCCTTACCATCCCCAGATAATTATTGTTAAGTACGACATTAATAACATTGATATCATTTACTACACAGGTAGCAAGTTCCTGTATATTCATTTGGAAACTTCCGTCGCCGGCTATATTTATTACTGTCTTTTTAGGTTTTCCGAACTTTGCGCCGATCGCTGCCGGGAATCCGTACCCCATGGTACCTAATCCACCCGATGTAAGAAATGTATTGGGCTCATTATATTTATAGAACTGTTCCGCCCACATCTGATGCTGGCCTACCTCTGTGGTAATTACAGCATTGCCTTTCGTAGCTTTGTAGAGCTGCTCAATTACATACTGAGGTCTCAGCTTATTGTCTTTTTTATAGATGAGCGGCTGCTTTGATTTCCACTTAGCTATCTGTTTATGCCAATCTTTGCGTTCCTTAAATTCAATATGTTTAACTAACTTTTTAAGCACTGCCCGAGCATCGCCGACTATAGGCACATCAGCCTTAATAATTTTAGAAATTGAAGTAGGGTCTATATCAATATGAATAACTTTAGCCCCCTTTGCAAAATCCTTAACTCTTCCGGTAACCCGGTCGTCAAATCTCGCGCCGACCGCTATTATTAAGTCCGAATTCTGAACAGCATTATTTGCGTAATACGTACCGTGCATACCGAGCATACTAAGAGAAAGTTCGGAGTCCGCCGGGAAAGAACCCGTGCCCATTAATGTAGTGGTAACCGGGAGCTTACCCTTCGAGGCAAATGCCCTCAGCTCATTGGATGCTTTGGATATTATAACTCCGCCGCCGGCATAAACTACAGGCCTTTTGGAACTGTTAATAAGTTTAGCTGCTTCTTTTATCTGTTTTATATGTCCGCCTGTCTTTGGTTTGTAGCCCTTGATATTTGCTTTTTCCGGATAACTGAATTTACACGAATCCCTCTGAATATCAACAGGAAGGTCTATAAGAACAGGACCGGGACGGCCCGTACGCGCCAAATAAAAAGCTTCTTTAATTGTAGCCGCTAAATCCTTAACGTCCGTTACCAGATAATTATGCTTTGTAACCGGCCTGGTTATACCGGTGGTATCTGCTTCCTGAAAAGCGTCATTCCCGACAAGATGGGTCGCTACCTGCCCGGTAAGAGCGACCATGGGTATTGAATCCATATAAGCCGTTGCAAGACCCGTAACTAAATTTGTCGCTCCGGGACCCGAAGTTGCCACGCAAACCCCTACCTTCCCCGTAGCCCGGCTGAAACCATCGGCCATGTGCGCCGCAGCCTGTTCATGCCGGGTAAGAATAAACTTTATATCTTTATCTTTATGTATCTCGTCAAAAAGAGGTATTACAGAACCACCTCCGATTCCAAATAATATATTTACTTTTTCTTTCTTTAAAGATTCAAGAATAATTTTAGCGCCGTTCATATTTATATCTCCTTATTTAAGTATAGCCCCTTTATCGGCTGACTCTACAAGTTTTGCATACCTTGCAAGCCATCCGCTGACTTTCTTTTTAGGTTTTTCAACCTGTAACATTCTCAATTTTATTTCCTGTTTTGTCAATTTCACATCCAGACGTTTTTTATTAATATCTATATTTATAATATCCCCGTCTTTTATGACCGCAATCACTCCCCCGGATGCCGCTTCCGGTGATATATGACCGATACAGGGGCCCCGCGTACCTCCGGAAAACCTTCCGTCAGTAATAAGGGCAACATCTTTTTCCAGTCCCATTCCGGCTATAAGCGAAGTTGGATTAAGCATCTCCGGCATTCCCGGTCCGCCGGCCGGTCCTTCATACCGTATTACCACAACATCCCCTTTTTTAATTTCTTTTGACCTTATTGCTTTAAGGGCGGCTTTTTCGCTGTCATATACTTTTGCCGGCCCTGACATTACCATATTGCCTTCCTCTACCGCCGCTACTTTTACCACAGCTCCGTCGGGACATATATTTCCCTTAAGAACAGCGAGCCCTCCCGAAGAACGCCAGGGTTTGGACTTTGCCCTGATTACCTCTATATTTTCAACCACTGCTTTACCTGCGATAGTTTTCAGGCGGCTGCCGGAAACAGTTCTGTTTTCTTTTAAAAAATCCAGCAATCTATTTAAAACAGCAGGTATTCCCCCTGCGTATTCAAGATCTTCCATAAAGTATTCCCCGCCGGGTCTCAAACTCAGTATCTGAGGCACTTTGGCGCTTATCTTATCAAAAAGTTCCATCTTAAGTTCTATGCCGGCTTCGTTTGCTATGGCGGGCAAATGAAGGACAGTATTAGTTGAACCGCCGGTTGCCATATCTACGACTATCGCATTATAAAAAGCCTCGTAGGTTAAAATATCCCGGGGCTTGACATCTTCTTCAACTAATTTAACTACCCTCTTTCCGCTGCGGTAAGCAAGCCTTTCTTTTTTAGCCGAAACCGCAAGAGAAGACCCCGACCCGGGCAGACTCATCCCCATAGTTTCTGTCAGACAGTTCATAGTATTTGCCGTATAAAGCCCCTGGCAGGAACCGCACCCGGGACAGGCATTTAAAGCAAGCTCTTCAAGCTCGTCTTTTGAAATATTGCCGGCTTCATAATTTCCTACTGCCTCAAAAGTATCCCTGACAAGAGATAATCTTCGGCCGCCTTTATTTCCGGCCATCATCGGCCCGGCGGTAACAACTATTGCAGGTATATTTAACCGCGCGGCAGCCATGAGCATACCCGGAGTAATCTTATCGCAACTTGTAAGAAGAACTATGCCGTCTAAACCGTGGGCCATAGCCACACTTTCCACAGAATCGGCAATCAGCTCCCGGGAGGGAAGGGAATACCTCATCCCCTCGTGCCCCATCGCAATTCCATCGCATATAGCCGGTATACCGAATTTAAAAGATATTCCGCCGCCGGCATGAACCCCTTTTTCTATGGCGCTTTCCAGCCTCTGCATATGAATATGTCCGGGCACTATTTCCGAAAAACTGCTGGCTACCCCTATAAACGGTTTTTTATGTATCTCCTTATTGTCAACACCACATGCATAAAGCAGCGCCCTTGACGGAGCCCTGTCCGGACCTTTTTTAACTCTGTCGCTTCTCATATTTAAATATACCTCGTTTATACTAATATAATATTATTTTACTTCCTTCATCTTCTAAACCACCTGTCTCTTCCTTTACAGGTCCTCTTTTTTTAACCGGCGGCGACTTTTTCTTTTTTTCTTTTATATAATCAGGTTTATCCAAAACCGCCTTGGCCTCATAAACATCTTCTTCTTTGTTATTCCAGTTAAGTCCTATAACGCTTATTAAAACTAAGATTATTATAGATAAAAACAAAATTAATCTTGTCTGTTTTGTGCTAAACATATTATTATCCTTTAAGCAATTTATACTCTATGCTGTCAACCAGCGCTTCCCACGAAGCCTCAATTAAATTCTCCGACACCCCTATAGTTCCCCAACTGTTTTTTTTATCGCCGGATTCAATTAAAACCCTAACCTTGCCCGCAGTGCCCTGACGCGCATCTATTACACGTACTTTAAAATCTTTAAGATTTACTTCCCTAAGTTCCGGGTAAAATTTTTCCAGAGCTTTTCTCAATGCATTATCCAAAGCATTTACTGGACCGCTGCCTTCGGAAGCGGTATGTTCTTTAACCCCGTTGACTTTCACCTTTATTGTAGCCTCGCTTTTAAGCTCGCCTTCAGAATTACTTTCAATTATAACTCTGAAACCCTCTAAGTCAAAAAATTTCTTTTTAACTCCCGATTGCCTGAGCATAATTAACTCAAAAGACGCTTCCGCTCCTTCAAAGTAGTATCCTTCGTCCTCTTTCTTTTTTATGGTTTTTAAAAGGCTGCCTACCTGATCGTTGTCTTTTGAGAAATCTATGCCGAATTCCTTGGATTTAAACTTAATATTACTTGCTCCGGCTAATTCGGAAATAAGGATTTTTCTTTTATTCCCTACAGTTTTAGGTTCAATATGTTCATAAGTTGAAGAATCTTTTCTTACCGCGCTGACATGTATACCCCCTTTATGAGCAAAAGCCGAATGCCCTACAAAAGGCTGGTGCGACAAGGGTATTTTATTTGCAATTTCATCTACATACCTTGAAAGTTCCGTAAGTTTTTTTAATCCGTCACCATCTATACATTTATATCCAAGTTTAAGCTGTAAATTCGGTATAACCGAGCAGATATTTGCATTTCCGCAGCGCTCGCCGTAACCATTTACGGTTCCGTGTACCATAACAGCCCCCTCGCTGACTGCGGCAATTGAATTAGCTACTGCAACTTCCGAATCATTGTGAGCATGTATTCCCAGCCCGGCCTTAACTTCGGATTTAGCCTTCTTTACGGCTGAAGCCACCTCGTCAGGGAGCCGTCCGCCGTTTGTTTCGCAAAGGCATATATAATCGGCTCCGCCGGCTTCAGCGGCTTTTATAGTCCTTAAAGCATAATCAGGATTATTAAAATAACCGTCAAAGTAATGTTCCGCGTCATATATAACCTCAATACCGGTTTCTTTAAGATATCGGACTGAATCCTCTATCATCTTAAGATTTTCATCCAACGTGGTCTTAAGGGCGGTTTTTACATGCATATCCCAGGATTTTCCGAAGACACAACATGCGGCGGCCCCGGACTCTATTACTTTATTAAGGCTCTTGTCCTTTTCTACTTTTACATCTTTCCTTCTTGTAGAGGTAAAAGCCGTCATCTTGGAATACTGCAGATTAATTTCTTTCATACGTTCAAAAAACTTCTCGTCTTTTGGGTTAGAACCCGGCCAGCCGCCTTCAATATAATCTACGCCGAACCAGTCAAGTTTTTTGGCGATTTTAAGTTTATCTTCCACCGAAAAAGATATGCCCTCCGACTGAGTACCGTCTCTTAATGTTGTGTCAAGTATGAATATTTTTTTATTCATTTAAATACCTCCTCTACTCGCAAAACGCTTTATGTAATATTTTAACCGCAGATTTCCCTTTTGCTGAATCAATGACGCAGGATATTTTTATTTCCGAAGTAGAGATCATCTCTATGTTAATATTGTTTTCGGATAGAAGTTCAAACATTCTGGCCGCAACACCGGCATGGCTTCGCATTCCCACACCTATTATTGATATTTTAGCCACATTTTTATCGGTTATTACTTTTTGGGCTTTAAGATTATTTTTTATATGCGAGCATATTTCAACAGTTCTTTTAAGCATTTCACTCTTTACCGTAAAAGAAATATCATTTATCCCGGTCTCGTGAGCGGAAGACTGTATTATCATATCTACATTTATATTTTCTTTTGCCAATTCCCCGAAAATTTTAGCCGCGACACCGGGTGTATCCGAAACTCCTATTATAGATATTCTTACCTGATTTTTATCTACCGTAACCCCTCTGACTGCTACTTGCTCTAAATCTTTTGTTTTTTTCATAATTATTGTCCCACTGTTTTTTTCTTCCTCTGTATAACTTGATTTTATATGTACCTTAATATTATTTTTTTTTGCTACTTCAACGGAACGCGATTGCAAAACTTTAGCCCCGGCAGATGAAAACTCGAGCATCTCGTCATAACTTATCCTGTCAATCTTTTGGGCCTTCGGAGCTATAGACGGGTCGGTGCTGAATATTCCGTCCACATCAGTATATATCTCGCACACCTCGGCATCTAAAACCGCCGCGAGCGCCACAGCGCTTAAATCACTTCCCCCGCGCCCAAGGGTAGTAATATTTTCCTCGGCGGAGATTCCCTGGAAACCCGCAACTATAACTATATTATCCCGGTCAAGTTCTTTTTTAAGTTTCTTTGTATTGATACTCTTTATTCTTGCCCGGCTGTGAGCCGAATCAGTCATTATCCCCACCTGCTGACCGGTAAGGGATATAGCCTTATACCCCTGCTCGTGAATAGCCATAGCTACCAGAGCAATACCCTGCTGCTCTCCTGTTGCCAGCAGCATATCCATCTCCCTTATCTCCGGATCAGGAGAAATACTGTCCGCCATGGCAATGAGATTATCAGTTGTATTTCCGGGGGCCGAAACTACAACCACCAAAGATTTTCCGGACTTTTTCTTATCTATTATGCGGGCGGCGACTCTCTTTATTTTATCCGCGTCTCCCACGGATGTTCCACCGTATTTTTGAACTACAATACTTTTTTTATTCATAAATTTCAGCCCCGGTATCTATCATTGACTTTACCATATACCTTGCAGATACTCCTTTACTTTCCCAAACCTTCATTATAGCCCGCGCTGTTTTTTGCGCATTTTTTCTTTCTGCAAAAGAAATTATTGCGGGTCCCGAACCCGATATCGCAGTCCCCAGAGCTCCCGCTTCATATGTCTTTTCAACTATAGCATCGAATCCCGGAATAAATTTTTTCCTGTAGGGCTGATGCATCCTGTCCTTAACAGAATTTCTTATTAAATCCTTGCGGCCGCTTATAAGAGCCGACAGAAGCAGACAGGAGCGGATGTTTGAATATACAGCATCACTAAAATCAATATTTGCCGGAAGCGCCCCGCGGGCTTTATTTGTATCTACCCGGATATCCGGTATTCCCAGCACAACTTTTAAATCAGTTTCAATCCGGTGCTTATTGAAATATAATTCTTCCTCACCTGTAAAGTTCGATACAGTCAATCCCCCGACTGTCGCCGGCACAGCATTATCCGGATGGCCTTCAAGCAGAGTTGCCTGTCTGGCAATATAGGAACTATCCTTTTTATTACCCGTAATTTTAGCGGCGGCAATAATCCCGCCTACTCTGGCGGCGGCCGAAGACCCCAGCCCCATTTTTAGGGGTATCTCACTTTTAGCGGTAATATCTACTGGCGGGTATTTCCCGCCGGCTTCGGTAATCTCTCCGCTGAAAGCTGCGGACAATGCATTGTCCTCATCGGATATTCCCGACGCCGTCCCTTCCATAGAAAATTTTCTATCAGAACATTTCCCGTCGCCCGGCTTAACCTCAATAGTTAAAAACAGGTCAACGGCAAATCCTAAGACATCGTAGCCCGGACCGATATTAGATACTGTTGCCGGAACTTTTACTTTAAAAGGTTTCATGTAAGGTTTCATGTAAGGTTTCATGTAAAGTATATACCTTTCCCTTAATATAACTCTTATTAATTTTTATCATATAATTACTTGCTTATTATTTAATTTATTCCGGCTGTCTCTACTACTTTATCTTCGATGTCTTCTAC
>JAQICQ010000063.1 GCA_027858455.1 Elusimicrobiota bacterium
TGGGTACAGTTTAACAGAGATTACAGCAGTTACGGGCAGCCGAAGATAATAAATGAAGAGACATTTGCCGGACTTACCCCGAACACGACCTATAATTTTTATGCGCGTACAAATAATTCCGATAGTTCTTATGTTTCAGACTGGATAGGGCCGCAGTCGCAGGTAAGCCGTATAGAAAAGGTAGAGAATTTAAGTTATGATTTAAAGGTCACTTCGGCCGGCGTAAAAACAACAGATATATTAACCAACCTGTCTTCGGGAGAAAGCGGACTTTTCTATGAACTCAGAGATTCCGCCGGCAGTGTCCTGTCAAGCACGTGGACAAAGAGTACGGATTATATCTATTTTGAATCATTAAATCCGAACACCACCTATTATTTCAAATCTAACAGCCGCAATGCGGAGGGTCTATACAATTCAACGGGAACTTTTGGAAATGTCTGGACAAAAGTGCATGTGCCGTCGGCGCCTGTTGTGGGGGGAGTAGTTACAACGGCAGTTACTGTAAATCTTGACGGGGCGGACTCTAACCCAGACTATACGGAGTATTCATTAGAGATATCGTCTGACAATTTTGTCAGTGACACAAGATACGCGGGAAGTGATTACAGTATTACGGCCAGTCCCTGGTGGGATGATAAGCTCAGCTGGGAAAATGCGCCGGTAGGACGAGATATAGGAGGCTTGAGTCCTGCGACGGAATATTCATTCCGCTGGAGAGGTAAAAATTTAGAGGGAATCGACAGCGTGCCTTCAATAGATGTAAGCACGGTAACGCTTGCCGTGCCGCCTGTAATAGAGACGGTGGAGGGACAGAGCGAGTCGAGTATCTTGATAAGCTGGACGGATACGGGGCAGGACTACACAATAGAGTATTCTACATTTCAGGATTTAGGGCCTACTTACAACTGGCAGGACCTGGAAGTATGGACGACGGCGACTTCAACTACCAGTGCGGAACTGGTGCCCAATTCTCAATACTGGTACCGGGTAAAAACGAGAAATTCTGCGGGGGTACCGACGGATTACAGTGAAGTTGTATCGGGCTGGACGGACGCCTATCCGCCGGTGGCTGAAGTGGTAAGTGGTGTAGGAGAAACCTCAGTAACAGCTAACTGGGGTTCTAACGGAAACCCGTCGGGAACGCAGTACCAGGTAAGAATATCGAGTAAGAACGATTTTTCTGTAGTTACGGCAACCGAAGGGTTCACGGCGGATCTATTAAGTCATGAGTGGACGGGGTTATCTGCAAACACTCTCTATTATATGCAGGCAAGAAGTTTAAGCGACGGAGGGGGAGCGGGTAATTTTGTGGATTTACCGAGTACCTATACTCATATAGAGGCCGCAGAAGGCATAGAAGTCCAGGCCCGGGAAGATTCATATCTTACGGTTAAAGCAACCGGCAGTTTGACAAATCTGGGAGAGGCTGATTCGCGAATATTGTTTGAAGAGGTCAGAAACTCTACAAGCGCTGAAGTAGGCGCGGATAATTGGACACTTGCGGGCTTACTTGCCAATGCGACATATCAATACAGGGCGACAGCATATAATTCAGCGGGAATACCGTCAACCGCGACAGCGTTCTATACTTATGCTACACAGGTAGAAGAACCTACGGGAGCGGGGTTTGAAAATATTTCCACCGGAACCCTTCAAGTTCAAGCATTACCATTGGGAGGATTTAATAATATAACCGAAGGAGAAAGCGCAGTTGCTATTAAAAACAATATAGATAATTCCACATCGGGATGGAAAAATAGTGACGGGGGTAATTTCTGGTGGACGGATGACGGCGCCGGAGCGGGACTTACGCCCAATACGTCCTACACTTACAGCGTGAGGGTAAGAAACCGCGAGGGAGCCGCGAGAGAGTGGATGCTTGAAGTAAGTACATGGACATTAGCTAACGAACCTTCTACTCCAACAGTGAGCAACCTTAGTATAGCTGAAAGCGGACATACGAGATTGAAGATGGAGATAAACAAAGCGGACAGTACGCCGGACTATACTGAATTCCTGGTTGAGATAACGACTGGTACGGGTGCGGGAGCGGATAAATATTACGTGCAGGATTCTTCGGGCATAGGAGCGGGGCAAAACTGGGCGAGTTACGAAGATTTCGGCGGGTTTGACGGACAGGAGATAAAGGGACTGACGGCGAACACGACATATTATGTGAGAACCCGGTCGAGGAACGGAGCGGGGATAATGACCTCCTCGACGGCTTACGTAGCCAGGGCCACGAGGATAGAGGATACGGGTGTGCCGGTACTGGGTGAGGTGAGCTCGAGTACCGTTAAGGTAAAACATTCAGATATTGCAGGTTTGACGAATCTTGAGATGGGTGATTCGGGGTGGAAAGTTAGAGAGAGCGCGGTGAGTATGGAAGAGAGTCCATATTACCAAACCGATAGTTACCACACCTATACGGGACTTACGCCAAATACTACCTATACATTTGAAGTGAGGACAAAGAATTTAGCCGGGGTGGAAAACCCTTACGGGGAGAGTTTAAGTACTATGACGGCGGCGGCGGTTCCCGGCGCGGCGGGATTAAGCAATGCAAGTACGGGGACTATAAAAATAACGATATCAGATACTAATTCTAATCCGCTTACCCGAACAGAATATGTGATAGGGATATCTACTTACGACGCAGTTTCGCCGACCTATTTTGTTCAGGCTGATTCAACAACAGCTGTTCCTCCGGCGGTGTGGCAGACCTACGGGGATTGGGGAGGAGCGCTTGGGATAAAGGTTCAAGGCTTAAACGCGAACACTACCTATTATGTTTCTTTAAAAGCAAGGAATGACGCAGGGCGGCAGACGAGCTATTCTCTTGTGAATGGGTTGGCAACAGATATAGAGGAAGTAAATAGTACGGAAGTAGTAAGTAAGAGCACGCATACTGTCCAGATAGGGGTAACGGACACCATAACAAATATTTCGGAAGGAGAGAGCGGGATAAGATATGAAGCATTAG